>NZ_CAXSKY010000015.1:0-64849 GCF_964238065.1 Clostridium sp. AUH-JLR23 | reverse complement strand
ACAGCGGCGAAGATAGTAGGCAACTGCGAAAATAGCACGCTGCCAGTCCATGTGAGGGAATAGTCATTCTATTCCCTCCCTTTTTTTATTCACTTATCTTTCCTTTTGTAGTAAAATGATTATAGGAAAGATATCCTTTATTCTTTGATATAATATTGTTTTAGATTGATTAAGAAGGGAGGATTTAATAATTGTTTACAATTATTATGAGTGCCTATGATGAAAGGAAAGAAAAAATATCTTTTAAATATTGCTGTTATTCTTCTGATTGGTGGAACAGTTATTTATTTATCTATAGGAAATCAATGGAAACAAGTTGTTGATGCTTTTGCACATGCTAAGATTTCTTGGATTATAGCAATGGCTATTGTCATGTTTTTATATTATATTTTCGATGCTTTTTCATTGTTATATTTTGGTAGATTTTATAAAAAGGATTATACCTATAAACAATCTTTTATAAATGCTATTAGTGGAACTTTTTTTAATGGAATAACACCATTTGCAAGTGGTGGACAATTTGCTCAAGTGTATATTTTTAATAAACAAGGGATTGCTCCTACGTATTCTGCAAGTATTTTATTGATGTGTTTTATTTGTTATCAGAGTGTACTTGTTATTTATACGGGTATTGTGTTAATATTTAAATATCAGTATTTTATAGAACGTCCTGCTATATTTAGTTTGGTTGTGCTAGGATTCTTAATTAATTTTGTTGTGATTGCGGCTTTGTTTGGTGGTGCTAAATCTAAAACTTTACAGAATTTTCTAACACATACTATTCTTAAATTTTTAACTAAAATTCGTATTATTAAAGATTATGAATCGACATGTTTTAAAGTTAAAACATATTTATCTGATTTTCGTAATCAATTAGGACTTTTACAACGTAATAAACCAGTTTTAATACGTTCTTGTATTTGTAATGTTATTAAGTTAACTATTATTTACAGTATGCCTTTTTTTAGTGCAAAGGCATTAAATTTAGATGTATCATTTTATGATTTTTTTGATTTTATTGGACTTTGTTCATGCATATATTTAATTAATGCATTTTTACCTATTCCTGGATCAAGTGGTGGTAGTGAAGGTGTTTATCTTTTACTATTTAGTTTTTTAGGACCAGTAGGTGTGTCTTCTTCTATGTTCTTATGGCGCTTTATGTCATATTATATGGGACTTATTATAGGAGCATTAGTTTTTTCTCTTGATAAAGAAATAAATCGAACGAGATTGGAGTAATTTTATGAATATAGCTTTATTTAGTGATACTTATTTACCCGATATTAATGGTGTAGCGACATCTACACATATTCTAAAAAAAGAATTAAAAAAACATGGGCATCATGTTTTAGTTGTGACAACTATATTACCTCATAATAGTGATTATATTGATGAGGATGATGGAGTATTACGTTTGCCTGGTATTGATTTAAAAAAATTATATGGTTATCGTGCATCCAATATCTATTCTTTTAAAGGTATGAAAGAATTAAAAGAATTCCAGCCTGATATTATTCATATTCAGACAGAATTTGGGATAGGTATTTTTGGGAAGATAGCTGGTGAAATTTTAAACATTCCAGTTTGTTATACTTATCATACAATGTGGGCTGATTATTCTCATTATATTACGCCTGGGAATTTAAAAGCTGTGGATCAGGCGGCTAAAAAAATTATTGAAAAAATTTCTAAGATATATGGAAATAGCTGTTCTGAGCTTATTGTACCTTCACAAAAGACAGCTGATGCATTGAGAAAATATGGTATTTCTAATTCTATTCATGTGATTCCAACTGGTTTGGAACTAGAGGCATTTGCATTAGAAAATAAAAATCAAGGTTTAGTGGATCAGATTTTGCAGGAATATCATTTACAGGATAAGTTTGTTGTTATTTTTTTAGGTAGAATTGCTCCTGAGAAAAGTATTGAAATTTTAATAGATGCAATGTCTGATATTGTGAAAAAAGAAGATAAGATATGTCTTATGATTGTTGGCGGTGGGCCACAACTTGAAGAATTAAAAACTTTGGTTCATCAAAAAGGATTAGAAAGTCATATATTCTTTACAGGACCAAAAGAGAGTGAGTATGTCCCTTCGTTTTATCATGCAGCACAATTATTTGTTTCGGCATCAGTAACGGAAACACAGGGGCTGACTTTTATTGAGGCTATGGCTAGTGGGTTACCTGTTTTAGCAAGATATGACAAAAATCTGGATGGTGTTATTGTCGATGGTCATAATGGTTATTTCTTTAAAGACCAACAAGATTTAGTTGAGAAAATTATTCATATGTATCATTCTGATTTAACACAACTTTCTACTTGTGCGAGAAACGATGCACAAAAATATAGTAGTGAGAATTTTTATCAGCATATTCTACGTACATATGAACAGGCATTAGCAAAACATCATTATTGTTATAAAGTTGTTTCTATTACTCCTGAAAATAATCATCTATACACTGTTGCATTTCAATTTGATCATCATCAAATTCTATTGAGTCTATCTGGACAGGTTATTGAACGTTATGGCTTATCTGTTGGACAAGTTGTAGATAGAGAAGAACTAGATGCTTTAAAAGATCAGGAACAAGTTTCTAAAGCTTATAAATTGGCATTAAAGTATTTAACATATAAAGATTATACTTATGCGAAAATGCAAAAGAAACTTATGGATAAAGGAGATTTTGATGATATTCAAGTAGAGATGACAATGGATTTATTGATGCAAAAAAATCTTATTGATGATGCTGAATACACTAGAAACTATTTTCAAAAGGCAAAACGATTGGGAATGGGAATGAACAAAATTATTTATCATCTCAAAAAAGAAGGTGTTTCACCATTTATCATTGATGAGTATTTGGAAGAATATTCCCAAGATTTGGAATATGATAAAGCTGTGGAGTTGGTACAAAAACTTTATAATGAAAATACCACAAGACCACAATACGCATTAATACAAAATATTAGAAATAAATTGTTTAATAAAGGTTTTTCACAAGATGTAGTGGAAAGAGCCATTGAAAATTTTGATTTTTCAATACCTAAAGAACATACTATGAATTTACTGACAAAAGAATATTATCGTGTATATAATCGTTATAAAAATAGATATCAATCTCATATTCTTAAAAGTAAAATTATTACTTTTTTAGTTCAAAAAGGCTATGAATATGATGATGTTATGGAAATTATTCAACAATTATGGGAGGACAAAAATGATTAAAATTAAAGATATGAAATGTGGTGACGATAATGTGGAATTTACAGCAATGATTTCACATGTCACTTTAGGAAAAACAAATGGTGCTCATAAAAGTAATTACTTGAGTATTGTTTTTCAAGATGATACTGGGACAATTGATGCCAAGTTATGGAATGCCAGTCAGGAACATATTGAATCTTTAAAAACAGGTGCTGTTGTAAGAGCAAAAGGTGATATTATTAAATATAGCGATGATCGTCAAATGAAGCTTATATCTATTGATGATGTTTCATATCAACGTTCACAACAAATTCAGTTTTTGGTTAAGGCACCAATGGATAGTGAAATGATGATGAAAGAATTAAAACAATATATTCAGCGTATTTCTAATACAAAATTATATGTTTTAACGAAACATCTTTTTGAAAATAATTTTGAAAAACTTAAAGTTTATCCTGCTGCCAGTAAAAATCATCACGAATTTGTATCTGGTTTAGCTTTTCACACATTGTCTATGTTAAGAGTAGCTGATGCTTTAATGAATGTTTATCCTGAATTAAATGCTGATTTGTTATATTCTGGTATTTTGCTTCATGACATTGGAAAAACAGTTGAATTAAGTGGACCAGTTGTTCCAAGCTATACATTTGAAGGACAGATGTTAGGACACATCTCTATTGCGCAATCCATGGTTTATGCTGCGGCGCAGGAGCTTCATATTGAAGGTGAAGAAGTCACATTATTACAACATATGATCTTATCTCATCATGGAAAAAATGAGTATGGTTCACCAGTACTTCCACAAATTAGAGAAGCAGAAATGTTGCATATGATTGATAATATGGATGCCAGAATGAATATGTTTAATAAAGCTTTAGATACATTGGAATCTGGAGAAACTTCAAAACGTATTTTTTCATTAGAGAATAGAACGATTTATAAACCAAAAATGTATGAATAAAAAAGAATTTATAAGTTTAATCACTTATAAATTCTTTTTTTTAGCAATATCGAGATAAAATTCTTTCCACATTTCTTTAACATGTTCTTTAGAATAATATTGACTGATTTCATATGAATAGTTTTGATATTGAGAATAGAACTGAGGATCATTTTTCAGTTTTAAAATATTTTTGATAAATCCTTCGTTGTCATCAGCAACAAGATATTTTTGAAATAAAATATCTTGATAAAGCTCCAAATTTCTTAATAGAAGCGGTTTTTGACTATTAATGGCTTCTAGGATAGACATTGGAAAAAGTTCGTTATATGAGGGCATAAATAGTATATCAGCCATATTATAGATGTCATTCATTGATTCACGAGGAACGATACCGATAAAATGAACATTATGAGGTGGGTTTTCATATATTTCCTTGAGTTCTTCATAACCATCAGTAATTTTTCCAAAAGAAAATCCACCGGCCCAAACGAAAGTTATATCAGGTAATTTTTTAGCAACTTCAATAAAATCTTTGACACCTTTTCGTGTTTGAACTTGTCCAACTCCTAATACAACAAAAGCATTTTCATCAATATGATATTGAGATCTCGTTTGTTGAATATGTTCTTTTTCCTGTTTATAGAAAGTTTCTTTAGATACAAAATTAGGAATATATTTAATTTTATGTTCATCAATTCCAAAACGTACCAAATCCTTTATAAAGATAGGATTAACAACAATCAGATAATCAGCAGTATTATAAAAATGAGTAATGTATTTTTTGAATACTGTTAAAGCTGAATGAGGTAATTGGATACTTCCATCTAATGTATCTGGTAAGAAATGAACATAAGCAACATTAATACCTTTGTTTCTTTTCATTTTCATGAGATACTGAGGTAAAATTGTATGACAATGGATAATATCGGCAGGTTTGGAATCATTAATCACAACATCAAAATAATCACTTAACTCGTTTTTAACTAAAGCAACTTGTTCAAGATAAGCACTCCCCACACCTTGACCACGAACTTTATCAGCATTCGATAACATATTAATTCTTATTTTATGCATAATCTTCTCCTTTTTGATAATTTTCTACTCAATATAAAAACACAAAACAAGAGTTATCAAACTCTTGTTTCTCTTATTTTGTTATTTTTTGATAAATATCATCTAAATTCACATCTTGGCTGCGATCTTGATAGTGAGCTTGAAAACCATCATCGCGATTGTAACGTGGAATAATATGAATATGAAAATGATGTACAGTTTGACCTGCAACTTCATTCATATTTGTTATTATATTAAAACCTTTTGCATGAAGCTGATTTTGAAGCTGTAATGCGACCTTTTGAACAACTTCCATCATATGTGCTAAAGTTTGGCTGTCAACTTCTAAAATGTGAGCATAATGATTTTTAGGAATAACAAGTGTATGTCCATCAGTTGTTTGGCTTAAATCAAGGAAAGCCATACAAATATCATCTTCATAGATAATTTTACCAGGAATTTCATGATTGGCAATCTTACAAAAAATACAGTTATCCATTTTTCATACCTCCTATATTTCATTTTACAATAAAAAAGGAATAAGGAAAAGCCTTATTCCAAATAATTATCAGAAATCTCTTTAATTTCTGTTTTTAATAAATCATCGTGAACTTCAAAATGATATTTCTTTAAATAAGCTCCTTCGGCTTTTTCTTGAACCTCTCCATCACTAGCAAGTGCTGAAACGGTGCCATCCGTATTTTTATGAGCAGTATCATATAGATAAACAACAGCATAATTATCATCACTTAATTTAATAGCTTGACTGTAAACACCATCTTTTTCTACTTTATTAAGATCAGATAATTTATCTTTTAAATTATCATCTAAAGAAGAATTTTTTGTGACAACGCCTGCATCTTCACCATCACTGCCATAATCTTCTAATAATTGATCAAAAGCTTTTTCATCAGTTGATTTTTCAATGATTTCTAGCGCTTCAGATTCTTTTTCTACAACAATTTTTTTCATGCTGCAAACCTGATATTCTGCAATTAAATCATCTAAATGTTCTTCAATATATTTTTGACGTAATAATTCTTGTTTAACTTCAGGAATCAAAGATTCATTTAAATAATCTTCTTTTGATTCATAACCAAGATTTTGAGCATATTTTTCTAAATCTCCATCAGCATATTCTGCATATTCATCTTCTCTTTGTTGTACGAGTTTATCAATTTCTTCTTGATCAGTAATTTCTTTATCAGCAATATTATCAAGAATAGTTGTGACAATTTCTTGAGCACCATAATTATCTAATAAATATTCAAAATAATCTTGTTTTGTAATATCTAATTGACTTCCACTCATAAGTGAATCTTGAGCATCAGAAACTTGAACACTATAACTTGAAGAAGAACAACCATACAATAAACTACCGCATAATAACAACATGATTAGTTTTTTCATTATGAGTTCTCCTTTCTTAAATCATTGCGAATATCTAAATTCTCATCAACAATATCTTGAATAGTCTGTTTAATTGTATCATCATGGTAATTGATTTCATATGTGTTAAAAGCAAGATAAACCATATAATCATCATAAGTTAATAATGGTGAATCAACATCAACAGTTTTTAATTCTTTTTTAATTGATTCTTGATCAGTACTTGTACATTTTACAAAATAAACTCCATCTGATCCCTGAATAGCTTCACTGACTTCTCCTTCTTTTAGTGTTCTGGCAGCAGTTTGCACTTCTTCACCATAGGTACTTGATAAATCCGTATTAGCATCAACAATACCAAGACTTCCTTTTGCGCTTTTTGTATTTTCATCATCAGAATAATCATAGGCGATATCTTCAAAACTTTTATTTGTTTTTAATAAAGACTGAACTTCCTTTAATTTATCATTTTCTTCATTAGTTGGATTTTCTGGATTGCTCATAGATACTTTAATGATATGAACCATACGAGGAGAAGCTTGTTGATAATAATCTTCAAAGACTTCATCAAAATGATCATTAATATAATCTTTCAAGAATTCTACATATTGTAAAGATTGAATCAAAGAATCTCTATATTCATCTAAATCTTCTACACCTGATGCTTCTAAAGCGCTTTGTAATTCTTCTTCAGCGCTATCTCCATATTGATTTTGATAGTTTGTTTCAATGTTTTCAACAATTTCATCAGCATTTTCTTCCATGTCATCGTTGGCTGGAAAATTATTACGAATAAGCTGGTCTAATACATACGAAAATAAAGCTTGCTTACCTTGAGTAGATGAAGCTAAATCCTGATATAAATCATCAGCTAGAAGACTGACATCATCAATTGAAGCAACAACATCTTTACCATCTTTCTGGACTGTTTTTGAACTACAACCACTGAGTAATAGAATGCTTGCAAGTGCCAAACTTATAAGCTTTTTTTGTTTCATAAGAACCTCCTTAGTATAAACAATATTATTATACACAATCTTTAGATTTTTTCAACTTTTGTAGGCAAGAACACAAAATTTACGATGATTTTACCATAATATATAGTGTGTATAGGAGGAATCATGATGGTAGAAAATTCGAATTGTTTTCATAGTGAGATTACGATAGCTTTATTTATTTTATTAATCATCTTATTTTTAATCAATATAAAGGGGGAATGGATATGTTAGCACATCAAGGGTCTTTTACACTCATTTTAGTTTTATTTATTTTATTGGTTATTATTTGTGGAATCTGCTAACGCAGTGATAAGACAGCAAAATCAATCTGCTGTCTTTTTTTAGAAAGTTTTTTTCAAAAATGGGATATAATAAATTTAATTAT
Organism: Clostridium sp. AUH-JLR23; assembly: GCF_964238065.1. Taxonomy (NCBI): domain Bacteria; kingdom Bacillati; phylum Bacillota; class Clostridia; order Eubacteriales; family Clostridiaceae; genus Clostridium; species Clostridium sp. AUH-JLR23. The sequence goes on along the minus strand of NZ_CAXSKY010000015.1, from coordinate 56,870 downwards.
CGTATTGCTTGACTGAACAGGCATTTTACGTAAAATATATCTTCGAAAGGGGCGATTTTATGTCGACTTTAAAAATAGAAAATTTACATGTTGAAGTAGGAGAAAAAGAAATCCTGAAAGGATTAAATCTAGAAATAAACACTGGTGAAGTTCATGCGATTATGGGACCAAATGGAAATGGAAAGTCAACTTTACTTTCTACTATTATGGGGCATCCTAAATATACGGTAACACAAGGAAAAATCACACTTGATGGACAGGATGTTTTAGCTATGAGTGTTGATGAACGTGCTAGAGCTGGATTGTTTTTAGGAATGCAATATCCTCAGGAAATCCCTGGTATAACAAATTCTGATTTTTTAAGAGCAGCGATAAATGCTAAAAGAGATGAACCAATATCTTTATTTAAATTTATTAGAACGTTAGATAAAAACATTGAAGAATTAGGAATGGATGAAAACTTAGCTCATCGTTATTTAAATGAAGGATTTTCAGGTGGAGAAAAGAAACGTAATGAAATTTTGCAAATGAAGCTTTTACAGCCACGTTTTGCATTGTTAGATGAAATAGATTCTGGTTTAGATGTTGATGCTTTAAGAGTCGTTGCTGGAGCTATCAATTCAATGCGTAGTGATGAGTTTGGATGTATTATGGTTTCTCATTATGAAAGAATGTTTGAATTGGTAAAACCAACACATGTTCACGTTCTTGTTCAAGGACAAATCGTTATGAGTGGTGGATATGAATTGGTTGAAAAGATTGATCAAGAAGGATATGAATGGGTAAAAGAATTAGGTTATGATATCGAACAAAACGAAAGACAACCTATTATTTTAGAAGCTTGTGGTAAAAAAGGACAATAAAAGAATGCAAGCACAATTATTATCAAAGATTAAGCCCATTATTGATCTTCAGCAAGATCAGCTATCTTACTATATGATTCTTTCATCACAATCATCTATTGAAACCCGCTTGCCTCAAGATGTATTGTTTCAAGATGGTGTTTTAATGTTTCAAAATAAAAAGCCACTCACTTTTTATATGATTTATGCAGGAGATGAAGATTTACATATTGATATCCATTTTCAGGCTTATTGTCAGGTGAATCTGATTGAAATCAGAGTTCTTTCATCAAATTGTACGTTACATAAAACAATGAAACTGGATGAAGGAGCTACTGTTCATGCTTTCAGTGAAAATTTATCAGAGTCTGCCAAGAGTCTGGAAGATGTTTATTTACAGGCATATGCTAACTGTCAGTATGGTTATTCAGAACTGTCAGATGATGCATTTGAAGGTCGCTATCATTTTTATTTAGATGGACCAGAAGCCAACGCAAAAGTCAGAACGGCAATTCTTTCTAAGAATCAGGAAAATAAACATTATGAAATTTTAATTCAACATAATCAACCTATGACTTATGGTCAGATGGATAATTATGGTGTTGTGAAAGATAAAGGACGATTAGTTATTGATGGTATTGGAACGATTACCAAAGGACAACATGGGTCTTCTGCACATCAGACAAATAAAATTATGATGTTTGATGAATCTTGCTATGCATGTGCAAATCCTTATTTGTATATTGATGATTATGATGTTCAGGCTTCTCATGCAGCAGCAGTAGGAAAAATGGATGAAGAACATCTTTATTACTTACAAAGTAGAGGTTTAACAAAAAAACAGGCCATGCAATTGATTACTTATGGTTATTTAATGCCTGTTGTAGAGGTTATTGATAATGACATGATTAAAAAACATTTTGAACAGTCTTTATCAAAGGTAGGTGCCTGAGATGTTTGATGTATATCAGGTAAGAAAAGATTTTCCTATGTTAAATGGAAAAACGATGCAAGGACATCCATTGATTTATCTAGACAATGGCGCAACAACATTAAAACCACAGATTGTTATTGACAGTGTCTGCGATTATTTAACAAATTATTCTGGTAACGCTCATCGTGGTGATTATGATCTATCTCACGAGGTAGATGAGCACTATGAAAAAAGTCGAGAAATTGTTCAACAATTTATCAATGCAAAAAGAAAAGAAGAAATTGTTTTTACTTCTGGTTCAACAGATTCATTGAATATGGTTGCATATGGTTATGGATTGACTCATCTTCAACAAGAAGATGAAATTTTAATCACAGTTGCTGAACATGCTTCTAATACTTTACCATGGTTTGATGTAGCTCGTATAACTGGTGCTGTTGTGCATTATATTGATTTAGATGAAACAGGACGATTAACTTTAGAAAATGTGAAAAAGGCTGTGACTGATAAAACGAAAGTCATTGCAGTGGCTCAAGTCACAAATGTATTGGGATATCAGGCACCGATGCAGGAAATATGTGATTTCGCCCATGAACGCGGTATTGTTGTAGTCGTGGATGGAGCTCAAAGTGTTCCCCATCAGGTGACAGATGTACAAAAAACGGATATTGATTTTTTAGCATTTTCAGGACATAAAATGTGTGGGCCTACAGGTATTGGGGTGCTATATGGTAAATATGAGCTTTTAAAAAATATGCAACCAACACGATTAGGTGGAGGATCAAATTCACGTTATAATAGTTGTGGTGTTGTGACATTAAAAAATCCTCCATATCGTTTTGAAGCAGGAACACCTCATATTGAAGGGGCTATTGGTTTAGGCGCAGCTATTCAATATTTGATGGGTATTGGCATGGATAATATTCATCGTTATGAATTGGAACTGAGAAAATATTGCATTGAAAAAATGCAACAATTAGATAATGTTGATATTTATAATCCAGATTCACAGGGCGCTATAGCTTTTAACATTAAGGGTGTCTTTTCACAAGATGCAGCCAGTTTATTTAACAGTTATGGAATTGCTATAAGGGCTGGACAGCATTGTGCTAAAATCTTAGATGAATTTTTAAAAGTTTCAACAACTTTACGCGCTTCATTTTATTTTTATAATACCAAAGAAGAGATAGATGCTTTTATTGAAGTATGTAAAAAAGGAGATGACTTTTTAGATGCATTCTTTAAATGATCCTCAATTATTGAGAGAAATTATTATGGATCATTATGAACACCCACGTAATCGTGGTCTTGTTGATGATGATTCTTACCATAAAATTAATATGAATTCAGAAACCTGTATTGATAATTTAGATATTCAGGTGAAGTTTGATGGTGATAAGATTGAAGATGTTCGTTATGATGGAGAAGCATGTGCCATCTGTACGTCTTCGACTTCTATTATGAGTGAATTGGTTAAAGGAAAAACCAAAGATGAAGCACAAATAATTATTGATAATTATATGAATATGATTTATGAAAAGGATTATGATCCTGATATTTTGGAAGAGGCTATTGCTTTTCAAAATACACATAAACAGGCAAATCGTATTAAATGTGCTACACTTGGATGGAGTGGTCTTATTGCATTAATGAAAGAAAGTGAGGAATAAATCATGGCAACAATAGATATTGATATTCCTACAACGAATACTGATTATGATTTTAAAGATGAAGATGTTTCTGTTTTTAAAACACCTAAAGGTTTAAATGAAGATATTGTCAGAGAAATTTCTGCTATAAAAAATGAACCAGAGTGGATGTTAGAATATCGTTTAAAATCTTTAAAATGTTTCTTGGAAAAACCAATGCCAACATGGGGTGTTGACTTGAGTCAGATGAATTTTGATGAATATACATATTATAATCGACCAAGTGATCATTTATCAGATAAGTGGGATGAGGTTCCTGAAACAATCAAAAATACATTTAATAAATTAGGAATTCCAGAAGCTGAACAAAAGTTTCTAGCTGGGGCTTCAGCACAATATGAATCAGAAGTTGTTTATCATAATATGTTAGAAGAAGTTAAAGAAAAAGGTGTTATTTTCTTAGATATTGATAGTGGATTAAGAGAATATCCTGAAATCTTTAAGAAATATTTTGATACTGTCATTCCTTATAATGATAACAAGTTTTCTGCTTTGAATGGAGCTGTATGGTCTGGAGGTTCATTTATATATGTTCCACCAGGAGTTAAACTTGATAAGCCTTTACAGTCATATTTTAGAATTAATAGTGAAAGAATGGCTCAGTTTGAAAGAACTTTGATTATAGTAGATAAAGGTTCAGATATCCATTATGTAGAAGGATGTACAGCACCATCTTATTCTAAAGATTCCTTACATGCAGGAGTTGTTGAGATTGTTGTTTTAGAAGGAGCAAAATGTCGTTATACAACGATTCAAAACTGGTCTAAAAATATTTATAATTTAGTCACACAACGAGCTAAAGTCGCTAAAAATGGCTCAATGGAATGGGTTGATGGAAATATTGGTTCAGCTGTGACTATGAAATATCCAACTTGTATACTCGCTGGTGAAGGGGCTAAAGGAACATGTATTACAATTGCTGTGGCTGACAGTCATCAGATTTTAGATTCAGGTGCTAAAATGATTCATTTGGCACCAAATACATCAAGTCAGATTATTTCTAAATCAATTTCACGCAATGGTGGAAAAGTTAATTATCGTGGATTAGTGAGACATCAAAAGAATGCGACAAATGCTAAAAGTAAGGTTGAATGTGATACTTTAATTTTAGATGACAAATCAACGAGTGATACTGTTCCAACAAATATGATGATGAATAACGAATCCATTATTGAACATGAAGCAACAGTATCAAAAGTTTCAGAAGATCAGCTTTTCTATTTAATGAGTCGTGGATTGACAAAAGAGCAGGCTACAGAAATGATTGTCATGGGATTTATTGAACCATTCTCTAGAGAATTACCAATGGAATATGCTGTAGAGTTAAATCAGCTCATTAAATTAGATATGGGAGAAAACAGCATTGGATAAACAAAAGTTGCGTTCTATCATGAAAGAAAAACGTCAGGCTTTATCGCCAAAGACGTTTTCTTTATATAATCAAAATATCTTGTCAAAAGTATTATCCCATCCTCGCATTCAAGAAGCGAAAATCATAGGTTGTTATGTATCTTTACCAGGTGAAGTTGATACCTTTAACATGATTGAAAAACTTTTGACTGAAAAACGAATTTGTGTTCCTAAAGTTATTGGAAATGAAATGGAATTTTATGAAATCCATTCTTTCAATGATTTACAGGAAGGATGTTTTCATGTCTTAGAACCATTCAATTGTGTTAAAATATGCCCACAAGAGATTGATTGCATGCTTGTTCCATTACTTGCTTACGATCAGGATAACTATCGTGTTGGATATGGAAAAGGTTATTATGATCGTTATTTTCAAAAAGATTTTCAAGGTTATAAGATAGGTTTGGCTTATTCTTTTCAATATGTTGATCATATTGATTATGATGAATTTGATCAGCCATTAAATGAAATTATTCATGAAGTGTCATAGTCATATGACATTTTTTGTTTTTAGAAACATATAATATTTTGGTGAAATATGATGAAAAAATGGATAATCATTGCCACTTGTATATGTATCTTTTTAACAGTGACTTTAGGAATCATTTATATTCAGCTTATTCCTTTATTAAAAGATTATGGAAAGATGGAAATTGAACGTTTCAATCAGCTTATTATTTCGCATTGTTATATGACTGATCAAAAACAATATGATGATTTGGTTATTATTGAAAGAAATGAAAATAATGAAATTGAATTGATAGATTTTGATATGATTAAAGTTAATCAGTTAGCATCACAAATCGTTTTAGATATTGAAAAAACATATGCTCAAATTGAAGATGGAAGTTATCAGGCAAAAGATGAAAGTGCATATCAAAAAAGGGTGGAAAAAGTGAGTCAGACTGGAATTATAGCTTCTATATCATTGAATACATTATTTCATTTACCATCTTTTTTCTTACTGCCTAGCATACCTGTCAATTATAAACATCTTTCCAGTGTAGGAAGTTCAATAGTTAAAAACATTGAAAATTATGGTGTGAATCATGTCATGATAGAATTATCCATTGAAATTAGAATGAATATTGCGATGGTTTATCCGTTCTTTGAACAATATCATACACAAGTTATTTCTATTCCCATTTTATTAGAGATTTTTCAAGGACAAGTTCCTTTGGTTTATTCATCATAGAAAGAAGAATGTTTATGCAAGATTTTTTAAAGATGTATTATCATATGGATTGTCATCTTCATTCAACGGGCTACTTTTATATAGAGAAACAACTTTATTATTTATCCTATATTCCAGATCCTCATGAATTTTTAAATCGATATCATTATTATCGCTATTTAATGCATCAGTGTGGTATACAAGGTTATGATATAGTTAAAAATATTTATCAGGAACTTTTGACTCAAAACTATGTGTTGTTGCTTTATCATAAAGAACCATTATCAATAGAACGATATATTCAACAAACGATGATGATTTATCCATTTCCTAAAATGAAGGTTCAACAAATTAAAGAACAATGGATCTGTAAAATAGACCAGGCCAGAGAAAAGGCAAAAGATTATGCTTATAGTTTTAAACATGACCAAGATATTTTATCGTTGATCTATTATTATTGTGGATTAGCTGAGAATAGTATTAATATTCTTAATTATTTATTACAGATTGATAATCAGGCGACTTTGCCAGTATCTTTATCATTATCACAACCAGGTTTTCAATATATATATGAACTGATCAATCCATGTTCATATATTTTTTCAACCCGTATGCGACATCTTGCCTGTTTAATGAAAAGTCAGATGTTGACGTTTTCACAGCTCCAGCAACTGTTAGAATCGCATTATTTTGATGTTTATGAAATTATTTATTTTTATGCCAGAATGTTATATCCATCTCACTTTTTTCACTGTCTGCTTTGTGGAAACCTTGATGAAAAAATGACATCATTTTTTTATCAACAGATGAAACAGGAGCGAGAAATGTACTATCAAATTTTTCATATTTTATCTTTTTATGTGACTCTACCTAAAATAAGTTGGATAAATCGTTAAAATATGGTATAATATTGCACAGTTAATTGAGAGGGTTGTATGTATGGATTTGATAAATAGTATAAAAAAGAATGAACATATAAGAGAGTCATTGATTCGTTTGAAATCATTAGAACAATGTGATTCTTTACTTCAAAAAGATCAGCAATTCAAGCAGACATTAATTGAATTCTTATCTCATGAAGATCCTAAGATTCGAAAAAATAGCGCCATATTATTAGGAAAGTATGATGATACGGTTGATATATTATTAGATGCTTATGATAAAGAAAAAACAGAATATGTCAAAGAAGCTTATTTAGCAGGTATATCTTGTCATAATTGTCGTAGCTATATGAACAGACTCAAAGAGATTCAAAATAAGCTCATTCATGCTTCTGAAATGACAAAACATATTCAAGCCCAATTAAAGATATTAAATCCCCTGATTTTAAAAAATCAGGTACATAAACGTAAAATTATTAAATTAAAACATGAACCTGTTGATGTGGTATTAACATCATTGCCATACTATCAGTTTGTCTTATTTGAATCTGTGTTGCATTTAAAATACAAACCTGTTACACAAGGTGTATTGGTTCGTAGTGATTCATTATATGATTTATTGAATATTAGAACATATCGTGATATGTTGATTCCTTTGTCTGGTGCTACTGGATTAAATATTGATTTAGAAAGCATTATGGCTGGTTTTCAACGATGTCATTTGGAAGATATTTTAGATAAACTTTATGATGATCAGTCTATTTTTTATTTTAGAGTGGCTGATGAAACAAGAGAAAAACATCCAACTCTTATTAAAAAAGTTTCACAAGCTATATTTGAACTATATCCACAACGCTTGTTGAATACAACAGATGGTTATGATATTGAAATTGTTTTAAAAGAAATGAAAAAAGATAAGGTTAATGCTTATTTGCGTTTGACACATTTGAAAAGTTCTCGTTTTGAATATCGTCGAGAAATCATTTCTAATTCTATGCAGCCTTATATTGCTGCAACACTTGTTCAACTTGCAAAACCATATATGAAAGACCATGGAAAAGTTTTGGATCCATTTGTTGGATGTGGGACATTATTGATAGAAAGAAATTATGTCGTTCCTGCAAAGTTTGCGATGGGAATTGATGTTTTTGGTAAAGGTATTGAAGCTGCCAGAAAGAACAGCAAAGCTGCTGGACAGAATATCTATTTTGTGCATAAGGATGCATTACGTTTTGTGAATAATGAAATGTTTGACGAGATCATTACAGATATGCCAACATTACCACAAATGAATGATTATCAGCAACTGCAGGAACTTTATGATCGCTTCTTTGAGCGTATTCATCGTTTAGTTAAACCTAAAGGATATGTTTTTCTTTACACAAGTGAAATTTCCTTAGTTAGAAAGAATTTAAGACTTCAAGAGGGATATTTAACGCTTGTCGAACATTATGAAATTCCTCGAGGAAAAAATATGTTTTATTTCTTTATTATGCAGTTAAAATAACCTACAATGTAGGTTATTTTCTATTTTTCTAGTTTGGAGGTGTGTCGTTCATGTTTGCTTTACTTTCATTGCTTTTGATTCCTGTCATTATTTATTTTGCTTTTTATTTTCAAAGAATCATTTCCTTTTTTTATCCACAAAAGAATATTTTTATATCTATCATTTGTTTTTTGATAGCTGTTCTTTTTGTTTATCCAGCACGTAACTTTTTTAGCTTTTGGGCAGTCATTGTTTTGCATTTATTTGCTTTTTCATTATTAACTGATATGATCATGTGGTTGATACATAGAAAGAAAAGTAATCATATACTTGATTCTATTTATCGTTTAGGACTCATTCCGCTGTTATGTGTATGCATATTATTAGGGTATGGATATATAAATATGAAAGATGTTCATGCTGTTCAATATACGATTGAAACACAAAAACAGCTTTCAAAAAATTATAAGGTTGCATTTATAAGTGATTTGCATTTTCCTAATACTATGAATAAAAATGAATTGATACAATATTGTAATGACATTTCAAAAGAAAATCCTGATTTTGTCTTATTAGGTGGAGATATTGTTGATGAACGAACAACTTTGCAGCAAATGCAGCAAACTTTCCAGGCTTTATCAACCATTCAAAATCAATACGGTATTTATTATGTTTATGGAAATCATGATCAGGCATTATATGCAAGTCAACCTGCTTTTACGCCTGAAATATTAAAACAGACCATTGAACAAAATAATATCCATATTTTATGTGATGATAGTATCCGTATTCAGGATGAAATCACATTGATTGGACGAGATGATCGTAGTCATCAGCGTGTTTCAACTTCAGACTTATTACAGAATGTTTCCTCGGATGATTTTTTGTTGTTGATGGATCATCAGGCTGTGGAACTAGATACAAACAATCAATTACAAATTGATTTACAAGTTTCAGGTCATACACATGGTGGACAAATGTTTCCTGTTGGCATCTTGAGTGAATGGCTTGGATTTGGTGAAATGAATTATGGCTATCGTCAATTATCACACATGCAAGTTGTTGTATCTTCAGGTATTGCAGGATGGGGATATCCGTTGCGTACAGGCTCTCAATCAGAGTATCTGATTATAAATATTCAAAGTCAACCATAAAAACCAGCTATCCTTGGATAACTGGTTTTTATGGTGCTGTATTTTGTGTTGATGAATGATCTTCATTAGGTATATCTTGAGTGGTGTCATCAGTTTCTTCTTGTACAGGATCTTGAGATGGTGTGGTATCTTCTGGAACCTGATTGTCTTCTTGAGAATTCTCTTCCTGATCTTGATTTTGAATATCTTGTTGAGATTGTTGGTCTTGTGAAGGTTGTTGATTTTGTGAAGATTGTTCTTGAATCTGTTGTTGTAATTGTTCGATTTCATTTTGTTGTTTCATATAATATTGATAGCCAACATAACCAGCAAGACATAATGCTATTATAATAACGATAATAAATAGAAATAAAAAGAATTTTGAAAGAAACGAATGTTTCTTTTTTTCTTTAATGACTTTTGTATAATGTTTAGTTTTCTTTTTTGTTTTTTTCTTAACTTTGGCTCTTGGTTTTTGTTTTTTAGAAACAGGTTTATTTTGTGTTGAATGAGAGTTGATATATTCAGTTTCTTTTGGATCTTCATGAGAAGTGTCATGAAGATGTTCATCAAAATCATTATGAAGATCACTATTAAGATCATCATGATAATCATTGTTTTGCTCTTTTAAATCATTATCGTATGCAAAGTCATCATCTTCATCATCAAATGTAAATTTTTTTACCATTTTTATCACCTGTATATAGTATGAACATTTTCTATGACTTTTATATTAACTTTATATTGTATGATAGTTAATTATGTATTAAAATATATTTAGTAATACTAAATAGAAAAGAGCTGATTGAATGAATGAAAGATATGAAAGACAATTAAAAAAAGGAATTTTAGAAATTTTGGTTTTACAGCTTCTTTCACAAGAAAGGATGTATGGCTATCAGATGATTATGTATATGAAAGAAAAAAGTCATGGTATGTTTGAAATGAAAGAAGGAACACTCTATCCTATTTTATATCGTTTAGAGGATGATGAATTGGTTGAAAGTCAATGGACGCCACCACAAAATAAAGAATTATCACGTAAATATTATTGCTTGACAGATAAAGGGAAAGAACAGCTCAAAGCATTGAAACAATTATGGAAGAATTTTTCAATGGTTGTTAATGAGATATTAGAGGAGAATGAATATGAATAAAGAAAAATATATAAAAAAAGTTATCAGATTATTAAATTGTTCTCAACAACAAAAGAAAAAAATTAAATTGGATTTAGAAAATGACATTGAAATGGCATTAAAAAATGGTGAATCATTTGAAGAAGTCATTCAAAGAATGGGGACACCAAAAGAATTGGCTCATGAATTTAATGAAAACATGGGTGTGAAAACACGTCGTTCTTATAAAAAAATAATTGGCATTATTATGGGTGTTGTCGCTGTATTGATTTTAGGTGTCTATTTATTGGTACGTTCTCTTATTCCTGAGTATCAGACATTAGGAACATCTGGATTATTTGATCAAAAAACAGTTGAACAGCATATGGAAGAAACAATTTTAGATATATCACATCTTGACATACAAGCTATACTTGAAAATTGTGATGAAAAAATGAAAGAATCCATGTCAGAAAGTCTTCTCAAGGAATCAATTTTATCGTTAGGAGATTTGGGAGATTATCAACGTATAACAAGTCAGAGATATACAGAAATTAAACAAAACAATGATATTTGTGTTGTGGGAGAAGTTGTTGCATTATATGAACAGCGTAGTGTAACATACACAATAACTTTTAATGAAAATTATGAATTAATGGGGTTATATATGAAATGATGGAGAATATAAGTTATCTGTTAATGTCAATCACATGCTTTGTTTTTGCGTATGCACACTTTAAAGGAAATGTTTCGTTGGTTCATAGTTATCATAAAAGAAAAATAGAACAAGAGAATCTGATGTCATATTCAAAGACAATGGGAGTAGGTATGTTGATATGTGGTTTGGGTTGTTTGATGAATCTTTTAGCTCGTTTATTACGTTTATTTGTGTTGGGTGAAATATTCATGGTTATTGGCATAATAGCGGGTGTTGGAATCATGCTTTATGCTCAATTGAAGTATAATCATGGTATCTTTTAGGAGGCGATAGAATGGGACTTGTGATATCTATCATATTTTTAATAATATCCATCTTATTATTAATGGGAAAAGGATCGTTTTTGATTGCTGGTTATAACACTGCTAGTGAAAAAGAAAAAGCAAAGTATAATGAAAAGAAATTATGTCGTATTGTAGGATTAGGTTTTCTTGTTATGACTTGTGGCTTGTTTTCTTTGTTTATGCTAGAAGATATAGGACTATATATAATGATAGGAACTTTTATTGTTGGAATGGCGATTATTTTTATTGGCAGTGAGTATGCCAGTGTAGAGCGTAATCAAAAGAAAACGAAAATGTCTATAGGAATAGGGGTATTGATTACTGTTATTTTGGGAGCTTTTATTATGGGTGTTATGTTTATAGGTGATATTGATATAGAATATAATGATGACTGTGTTCAATTATCAGGAACTTTTGTATCATCATCAAAAATTGATTATGATGATATTTTAAAAGTAGAATATTGTGATGATTTTGATATTGGTCGTAAGAAAAATGGTATCAATAATGCAGTTGTTGAAGCGGGTAGATATTATAATGATGAATTTGGGAATTATCATCTTTATGCATACACGCATAGCTCACACTATGTTATTATTTATACAGAAAATGAAATTTTTGTTGTGAGTGGAGAAAATGAAAAACAGACTCAAAATATTTATAATCAACTAAGTTCATAAAAAAAGCAACGTTATCTCACGTTGCTTTTTTTGGCTAGTTAAATAGATGAAATTTTGAAAAAGGGAATAATTTTGAAAAACTAGCACAGTTGAAGTAATGCTCACATTTTATCCAAGAAGGACAAATTTCATAATTGTGAGCTAATAAGAAATAATTATAAGAAACATTCATGAAAAGACCCTCCTTTGATAATAGATCATTTTTTACACTTTTATTATATGATTTTTTATGTAAAAGAAAAGGGTCTGAGAATCTAAATATGATGATTGATTTTTGTGCATATTGCACAAAAGAAGAGTATAATAAAAGAAAGTAGGTGAGATGATGGGATTTACAATAGAAGATGCATTGAATGAAACCAAAGAATTATATCAGCTTACACTATTATGTGGACAAAAAGGGTGTGCCAATGCTATGAGCTGGGTTCACCTTATTGAAGATACAACGACAATTCAACAATTGTGGGGAAAAGAATTGATTGTGACAAGTGGTTTAGGATTTCAAAAAGAAGGAGCACTTTTAAACCTTGTAGAATATTTGGTTAAGTATCATAGTGTCGGGCTTATTATTAATACTGGAAAGTATATTTTTGATGTTCCTCAAGATGTTCTTGATTATTGTGAAAACAATGATTTTCCGCTGTTAATTTCACCATGGCATATTCATATGGTTGACCTGATTAAAGATTTTTGTATGCGTTGTTTGTTTTCGCAAAAAGAGGATTATTTGGTTACACAGTATTTTCAAAATATTTTTAGTGATCCACGCACTATTGAAGAAAATAGGAATGAATTAATGCGTAGTTTTGATGTAGATGGAGATTTTCAGGTTTTGTTGATAGATATTGAGGACGCCAGTCAGTATAGTGAAATTGAAAGAAGAAGATTATCTTTACAATTACAGCTCTATTTTGAAAAAATAGAGTGTCCCTATAGCTTTTTTTGGTATGATGGATATTATGTGCTGATTGTCAATAATTTATCTCAAAAGGTCTTTTATCAATTAGTGGAGTCCATGTATCATCGTGCTAAAAATAGAATGAGAGTATCTGCTTTGCATATTGGAATGGGTACCCAATTAAAAGATATCAGAGAATTGAATTTAAGTTATCAACGCGCTTTATCAGCAGTAACATTTGCCAGAATGTTTCAAAAAAATATTATTTGTTTTGATGATATGGGTATTTATCAGATTTTATTTTCTATACAGGATCAAAAAATATTATCTGATATGTATCATCATTTATTAGATACATTGATTCAATATGATCAAAAACATAATAGTGAATTAGAAAAAACATTATATTATTATTTGAAATATGATGGAAGTCCACAAAAAATTGCGAGATCAACATATACGCATCGTAATACTGTTCATTATCGTATTGAAAAAATAAAAACACTTTTAAATTGTGAACTTGCAACTTTTGAAGAAAAATTTCCTTATATGATAGCCTTTTATATTGCTAAAATGATGAAATAGAAGAAAACAGAAAAATGAGACATGATTTCTGTTTCTTTTTTATTTTCATTTTTTTTCTTGACGTGTTCATAGTCGTATGCTATTATAAGAGGGCACTAGAAATTGGAGGTTTAGCTCAGTTGGGAGAGCATCTGCCTTACAAGCAGAGGGTCAGCGGTTCGAGCCCGTTAACCTCCACCATTTATGCCGGCTTAGCTCAATTGGTAGAGCAACTGACTTGTAATCAGTAGGTTGAGGGTTCAAGTCCTTTAGCCGGCACCATATACGGGGAGGTAGCGAAGTGGCTAAACGCGGCTGACTGTAACTCAGTTCCTTTCGGTTCGGTGGTTCGAATCCGCCCCTCCCCACCATTTCTGTTGGGATATAGCCAAGCGGTAAGGCAACAGACTTTGACTCTGTCATTGCGCTGGTTCGAATCCAGCTATCCCAGCCATTTGACCCGCTAGCTCAGTAGGTAGAGCATCTGACTTTTAATCAGAGGGTCAGGCGTTCGAGTCGCCTGCGGGTCACCATTCTTTTGCGGGTGTAGTTCAATGGTAGAACTTCAGCCTTCCAAGCTGACTACGTGGGTTCGATTCCCATCACCCGCTCCAATTGAATGAACACAAACTTTGATGAAATATGAGATATCAAGCAAAATTATACAATTCTGTTTGGTATCTTTTTTTATTTATAAAAAGTATAGATGTAAAAAGACTTAATTGAAAAACAAGTTAATCTATTAAATTTATAGTTTTCTAATAGATTATTTCATTTGTATAAAAGTCATATTAATAAATGTTAAGGTATCCTTAATGATTTGAATTGTTTGATTGTTGTTATGTTTTTATGTAAAATGAAGTTTTATCTTATGTAATTCTGGAGATGATTGTTATATTTTGATAAAATGATATTAGAAAAGTCATTAAGATGTAAACCAATAGAACTGGAAGTAAAATGATAATTGAAAAGAAAGGTGGGATGGTCAATGTTAAAATTAAAAAAGATCATATGTTTTATAGTTTGTCTATTGGTTTTTATGGTGGTTCTTGTTTTTATAGATCAGAAAACGACTTATATGGTTGCAGTAAATCAAAATAACGTCGAAGTTTCCAATGAAAATATTGTCATAGAGATGAGTTCAGGAACTTCGGTAGGTTATTTTAAGAAGGCTGAGCTAGAAGAAATAGATGATGGTATTTATAGAATTGAAGCATATTTTTCGTTATTATCAGGGGAATCTTCAGGATATCAATACACAATTGACAACTCAGACAAGCATATTAAAGAGATAAGGCAATATCATTTAGATGAACCTGATGAGTATACTGTCATATATCAAAATAATAACTAAGGTGTGATCTATTTATTAATTTTTGTTCTCTTTTCAAAGAGAACATTTTTTATTGTGAAATGATAGGAATAAAAAAAGAAGTGATCGCTCACTTCTATACACCTGGCTTACCAAGTAATTTAAACATATTTTTCTTATAAACTTCAACACCTGGTTGATTGAATGGATTGACACCTAATAAGTATACTGATAAAGCACAAGCTTTTTCAAAGAAGTATACCATGTATCCAAATGAGTATGGAGTTAATTCATCAAGTGTAATTTGAATGTTAGGAACATTTCCAGTGTTGACATGGGCATCAATTGTTCCTTCACATGCTTTTTTATTAACATAATCAACAGTTTTTCCTGCAAGATAGTTTAAGTTATCTAAGTTATCAGGATCACTAGGAATTTCTAAATCAGAAATTGGATTTGCAATTTTTAAAATAGTTTCATATAAAACTTTGCTTCCTTCTTGAATAAATTGTCCAAGTGAATGTAAATCAGTTGA
Organism: Clostridium sp. AUH-JLR23; assembly: GCF_964238065.1. Classification (NCBI taxonomy): domain Bacteria; kingdom Bacillati; phylum Bacillota; class Clostridia; order Eubacteriales; family Clostridiaceae; genus Clostridium; species Clostridium sp. AUH-JLR23. The sequence continues at coordinate 41,195 of NZ_CAXSKY010000015.1, read as the reverse complement.
GAAAGTTGCACTTGTAGGTAAGATTCCTTTTCCTTCTTTTCCTTCTGATTCACCGAATAATTGTTTCCACCATTCAGCAGTTTGTGCTAACTGTAATTCATAAGTCACAAACATTTCGGCAGGATAACCTTGTTTTGATAACATTTGTCTTGCAACACCATATTGATAAGCACTGTTTTTGTCTAAGTCAGGATTGCTGTATTCTTCTCTTGCATCAGCAGCACCTTTCATCATAGCATCAATATCAATACCTGCCATAGCGATAGGGAATAAACCAACAGCAGTTAAAACAGAATAACGTCCACCAACATCATCAGGGACAACAAATGTTGTATATCCTTCGTTAGTAGCTAAAGTTTTTAATGCTCCTTTTTCTTTATCAGTAGTTGCAACAATTCTCTTTCTTGCAACTTCTTTACCTTTTGTTGATTCTAGTAATTCTTTAAAGATTCTAAATGCAATAGAAGTTTCAGTTGTTGTTCCAGATTTAGAAATAACATTAATTGCGAATTCTTTATCTTTTACATATTCTTTGACTTGAGATAAGTAGTTAGAAGAGAATGTATTTCCAATATAAATAATTTGCACAGAATGAGTAGGGTATAAACCGTTTAAGGCTTCAATGGCAGCTCTTGCACCTAAATAAGAACCACCAATACCACATACTAATAAAACATCAATTTCATCTTTTAACTCATTAACTTTTGCTTTAATAGCTTCAACTTCATCTTTATCATAGTTTACAGGTAAGTCAACCCATCCTAAGAAGTCACTTCCTTGTCCAGTTTTGTTATGGATCATCTCATGAATTTGAGCAACTTGTTCTTTGTATGAGTCCATACTTTCAGTTAATTTTGCTTTTGATAAATCAACTTTAATCATCATTCTTCCTCCTTGATTACGCCTAGAGTTATCCACTCAGGCAATTTTTCTTTTAATGGATAAAATCCTAAAGGTGTTTCTTGTATCTTTTCTCTCTGGTTTTTATAAGCTCTTTTGTATTTTCTTTTTGCCATATGAACAGCTTTTAAAGAAAGCTTGGCTTGATGTGTTGTATGATCAATATCAATCACTTTTACACGAATGACTTCGCCAACATGTACAAAATTTTCTACATTTCTAACGAATTTATCAGATATTTCAGAGATATGAATTAAACCAGAAGATTGATCGGGTAAAGATGCAAATGCACCATAAGGTTGAATTCCCGTAATGGTTACATCAATAATATCACCAGTTTTGACACGATGCTCCATTGACAGCCCTCCAATCATACTCATTATAGCATAAAGTCATATTTGTGGAAAGTGAAATCAAAGCATTGGACTTTTATTCTTAAAAAATTGTGGTATAATAAGAAAGATTTATAGAGGAGGCTGAAATCATGGATCAAGAAGCAGAAATTAAAAAAGTGATACATAAATTAAGACCTTATTTACAAAGAGATGGTGGAGACATTGAATTTGTAAAATTTGAAGATGGAATTGTTTATGTACAAATGCATGGTGCCTGTGCTGGATGTATGATGTTGGATGCAACTTTAAAAGATGGTGTCGAACAGATTTTAATTGAAGAAGTTCCAGGAGTTTTAGAAGTTCAGGCTATTTAATAAAAATTGAGAAAAATTTGAGAAAAAAACGACGAAAAATATATTATAATTATATTATGTGATAATATCACTTGATTTATAACAAATATTCTTATATACTTAGAAAGTCTTGTTTTGTAGAATAATGTCTACTTATTACGGTTAAAATAAGATTGGTGATAAGAATGAACAGAAAACAAGAACAATTAAAAATTGCATCAATTCTTTATGACTTAGGATTAGACATGGAATTAATTGAAGCTATGACATCTTTAAGTCATGAGGATTTAAAAAAATTATATCAATAATAAAAGCTCTTATTAAGAACCACGAGATGAGGATCTATGAAGTGGTGGCAACCCTTGTGTAAAGAAGGTGCCTTACCTAGCAAGTTAGACTTGAACAATAAGAGGAAAGAAGGCTTTCCTCTTGAAAGCTTTTTTTATTGAAAAGTGGGAGGAAAAAAATGAAGAAAATTTTATTTACGTCTGAATCAGTTTCAGAAGGACATCCTGATAAAGTCTGTGATCAAATCAGTGATGCTATTTTGGATGCCTGTTTGGCTGAAGATCCATATTCACGTGTAGCATGTGAATGTTTTACAACAACAAATCTTTTGGTCATTGGTGGTGAAATTACAACACAGGCACAGGTTAATTATGAACAAATTGCCAGAAATGTATTATGTCAAATCGGATATACAAGTGATGAGATTGGGATTGATGGTCATCATTGTGAAATTAAAAATGTTATAGGTGTACAGTCAAGCGATATTGCTTTAGGAACGAATAAAGAAGTTGGAGGAGCAGGCGATCAGGGAATTATGTTTGGCTATGCTTCCAATGAAACAGAAGGATATATGCCTTTACCAATTTCTATTGCGCATCACTTGGTACGTTATGCAACTGAAAAACGCCATAGTGGTGAATTCCAATGGGCTAGACCAGATATGAAATCACAAGTGACAGTTGATTATACAGATGCTTTGCATCCCCGTATTGATACGATTTTAATGTCTATTCAACATGATCCTGATTTTGATGAAAAAGCTTTTAAGGATTATATTCAAAATGTCATTATGCAAGATGTTGTGAAAAAATATGGCATGAATACAGATTATAAAGTTTTGATTAATCCAACAGGACGTTTTGTCATTGGAGGTCCTCATGGCGATACAGGACTAACAGGTCGTAAAATTATTGTTGATACTTATGGTGGTTCTGCAAGACATGGTGGAGGTGCTTTCTCTGGAAAAGATCCTTCTAAAGTTGATCGTAGCGGTGCTTATATGGCAAGATATATGGCTAAAAATATTGTGGCAGCCGGACTTTGTGAACGTATTGAAATTCAATTGTCTTATGCTATTGGGGTCAAAGAGCCAACAAGTGTCTTTGTCGAAACTTATGGAACTGAAAAAGTATCAAAAGATGTTATTTTACAGGCTATTGAAAATGAATTTGATTTGACACCACAAGGTATTATTGATACTTTACAATTGCTTAGACCTATTTATCAAAAAACAGCAGTCTATGGTCATTTTGGTAGGGGAGATATTGATCTTCCATGGGAAAAATTAGATCGAGTAGAAAGTTTAAAAAAATATTTATAAGCTCCTAACGGGGCTTTTTTAATTTTTGAGCGAAATGAGTGTTTTTTATATGACAGAAATGGTATAATAAGATTAACGAAGGAGGAATATTTATGAAAGTCAGTATAAGAGGAAAAAATATTGCACTAACTGAAGGGATTGAAACAAAAATCAATAAAAAGCTCAGCATGTTAGATAAGTATTTCATTGTCAGTGATAATGTTGAAGCAAAAGTTTTGATTCGTACTTATCCAGTTGGTCAAAAAATTGAAGTGACTATTCCAACAGAATATGTATTATTAAGAGCAGAAGTTGTTGATAATGATCTTTATAATGCTATTGATTTAGTTATCGACAAATTAGAAGGACAAATTAGAAAGTATAAAACGAGATTAAGTCGTAAATCTAAAGATAATAAACTCGCATTTAATGTTGCTTCTATTGAACCTTTAGAACATGAGGAAGAAGATGTTATTGTCAAAACAAAATCAATCAGTCCTAAACCAATGGATATGGAAGAAGCGATTATGCAAATGGAATTGATTGGACATTCATTCTTTGTTTATCGTGATGTAGAAACAAATGAAATCAGTGTTGTTTATAAAAGACATAATGGTGGTTACGGACTTATTGAAACTCATGAAGCACAATAAAAAAGCTCTATACAGAGCTTTCTAGAAGATACCCTTGATGGGTATCTTTTTCTTTCATCAATTTATCAATATCATTAAGAATTGTTACTTTTTTGATTGACCATAAAGGTGCGACTAAATCTTGTAATGGTGCATCTCCGGTCAGTCTTTCAATCACAACATGACTAGGGATATACTGCAATTGGTCAACAACTAATGAAATATAGTCTTCACGCGTTAACATAGGAAAAGGTTGTTTTTGATATAAACGATGTAAAGCGGTATTTTTCAGCATATAGAGATTGTGAATTTTAAGTCCTTGGATATCTAATTGACCAACCTGTTTTGCTGTTTCTAACATCATATCATATGTTTCATAGGGTAGACCATTAATGATATGAACACAAACATCTAAGTGACGTTTTCTTAAACGATCAAGTCCTTCTAAAAAAGTCTGATAGTCGTGTCCACGATGAATCAGTTTGGCCGTCTGATCATGGATAGTCTGTAAACCAAGCTCTATGTATAAATCACATTTTTGAGATAATTGATATAGATAATCACAAATTTCATCATCTAAACAGTCAGGACGTGTTGCAATCGCAATGCCAACAACATCTTTCATATCAACAAATGGTTCAAATCTTTCTTTGAGTTGAGCGACAGTACCATATGTATTGCTGTTGGCTTGAAAGTATGCAATAAACTGACAATCAGGCCATTTTTGACGCATTATAGAAGAAATATCATGAAATTGTTTTTGTAAAGAATCTTGGACATTTCCAGCAAAGTCGCCTGAGCCAGAATCTGAGCAGAAAATACAGCCTCCATACCCGCATGTTCCATCTCGGTTAGGACAGGTAAAGCCTGCATTTAAAGATACTTTCGCAACTTTATGATGATATTTATTTTTTAAAAAGTAGTTATATGTATGATAGCGTTTGTTATCTAATGTATAAGGAAATTGATTCATAGCATCACCCGCTAAGATTATAACATAAAGGAGAATAGAATGTTAGAGTTAAAAAATATTTATAAACAATATGAAACAACCCCAATTCTCAATCATATTTCTATTTGTTTTCCAGACACAGGAATGATTGGAATTCAAGGAAAAAGTGGTTGTGGAAAAAGTACACTTTTGTATATTATGGGATTATTGGATGAAGATTATGAAGGAGATATTCTTTTTAATCATGAAAAAATTGAAGATAAAGAAAAGTTTATATGCGAACATATGTCTTTTATGATGCAAAATAAAGATTTTATTTCTTCTTTAACCATTAAAGAAAATATTATTTTGCCTTGCCATATCAGTCATCTTCATTATAGTTCGTCATTGCTTCAAAAAGTCGTGAAACGACTTGGTATACAAGATTTGTTGTCCCGCTATCCTTCGCAATTATCTGGTGGTCAAATGAAAAGAGCATCTCTTGCGAAGGCGTTATTAAAGCAGTCCGATATTATTTTATGTGATGAACCGACTGGGGCTTTATATCACCATCAGGCTCAAGACGTTATGAAATATTTAAAAATGATTTCTCAAGATGCTTTGGTTATTATTGTTTCGCATGATCCACTGTTATTGCAGACATATTGCGATAGTGTATTGACATTAGAAGATGGTCAATTAAAAGGACATATGAAGCAATCTCAAAAGCCAAAAGAAATATCTTTAAAGAAACATCAGCATCATACTTTATGGTTTTATCCTATCAGACAAATAGTTTATCAAAGAAACAAACTCATGTTTCTTTTTTTATTTCAATGGATAGTGATTGTAGCGTTCTTTTTGATTGTAACAGCTATTTTTGGAGCGTTTGAAGCAACGTCTCAAAGTGAGCAACAAGCTGTTTTAAAAAATATCATCAATGTTGAAAACAAAGATGGGATGCCATTTGAAACAATGCTTTCTCATGAAGATATTGCTTATATAGATTATGGTTATCAATTAGAACAGTGTCAGCTTTGGCAGTCCCAACAGGAAATCGAAGATACTGCCTTATATTTTTTACCAGTGCAACACACACATGTTCGTTTGTTGAAAGGACGTTTTCCACAGGAAGCTCATGAAATTGTTGTCAGTCAGTCATTTGATCAAAAATATCATCAGCAGTCCATTGTTTTAACATATCAACAAAAAAGTATATCTTTAACAGTTGTGGGCGTTCTTCAAAAAGATTTTTTCAGTCAAAATGAAATTTATCTCAATCATACATTGAAACAAGAAATGCCAGAGTTGATGAATAATCGTGAATTGATTGTAGAAAGTCAATTCAATAAAAATGAAAGTTTATATCAAGCATTATCTAAAGACTATATTGTTTATAGTGAAATTCAAGAAAGAGTATCAAGTTATCAATCTTTATTGTCTTTAGCACAAATTGTAGCAATGATTTTCATTGGAATGAGTTTGTTGATATCACTGTTATTAATTGGAATCGTAGAATCCATTATTTATTTTGAAAGAAAACATGATATTGCATATTTATTATCACTAGGTATTTCATCTTTCAGACTGTTTATATTATCTCTTTTTGAGGCAGTACTATTGGGGTTGATGATTGCTGGTGGAGGTTGTTTGCTGGCGATGGTTATATATGAATATATCAATCATGTTGTGAATATTTCGCAATATGTTTCTTTTTCATTGTTGTTAAAGCCTATCTTTTATTCACGTTATGATTTATATGTGATTATTTTTATGATTTATCTTGTGATGAGTGTTTTATCTGTTTTGCATCCTGTTAGAAAAATGATGAAAATGACGAAGATTGATGTTTTAAGGGAGGAATAATATGCTTGAAGTTCAACATATTTCAAAAAGATATCACTATCAAAAAGTTTTGGATGACATATGTATGTGTTTTCCAACTTCAGGCATTGTTGCGATTGTGGGTCCTAGCGGTTGTGGAAAAACAACCTTATTACATATTCTAGGAGGCATTGATACTGATTTTCAAGGTGATATTTTATGGGAAAACAAGAGTGTTAAGCATCATTTGACACGTTATCGACGACATCATGTCAGTTTTATCTTTCAACAGTTTCATCTGATTATGTGGCTATCCGTAAAACAAAATATAAGTTTACCACGTTTTTTTCATAAACAGGAAAAAGCATCATTATCACTGGCTTTAGAAACATTAAAAAATCAGTCTTTGCATTCACTTTCACTTGGACAAAGACAACGTCTGGCATATTTAAGAAGTCACTATCACCGTAGTGATATTCTTTTATGTGATGAACCTACCGGATCGCTTGATCCCCAATATGCACAAGCTGTGATGGAATTATTAAAAGAAGAATCTCAACATCGTTTAGTTATTTTGGTATCTCATGATGAAAAGCTGGTAAGCCAATATAGTGATGAAGTTTATAAAATGCAGGACGGACAGATTATTGAGCATATATGCTTTCATGAAACGGAAAAAATTGAACGTTTTCCAACTGTGCAAAAGAAGTATTTCTTATGCCATATGCGCCTTGCGTTTGCATCATTATGTTCACATAAGGCACGTTCATTTCAATTGATGATAGGTTTACTATTATCATTATTAAGCATTGTTTTAGCATTAACACTCACTCGTCATCTTGAAGGGCAGTTTCATCAATATATTTACTCACTTGTTCCTGCATCAGGAATCAGTTTTCAATCACGTTATCAGCAATCTCTGTTTTTAGATTTATTAAATCAGATAAAAAATCAACCTGGAATTATGAAAAGTGAGATGTTTTTAGATGATTATGAATGTTTAGGAATTGGTTTTCAATCTGAAAGATATGAACAATCTCAGACTTTATTTATTGGAGATGATACTTCTCCTTATACATATCTGTCATTAAAATACGGAAATTATCCACAGGCACATCATGAAATTTTATTATCTCTTTCAACAGCTAGACATCTTTGTGGACAGCAGGATGTCGCTTCTTTGATTGGGCAGAATGTTTATGCCTGGTATCAACATGATTGGGAAGTGAAAGGTATTTGTTATAAAATTGTTGGTATTACAAATCAAACCACCGCTCTAGATACACTCTATCAGATGGATCATGCTTACATTTATTTATTGAAAGATATTTATCAATATGAGCTTGAACAGGTGTCATCACATTTAGGAATTGTTTATGTACATCCTGACTATCATAGAGATCATGTTATGAAACAGTTGAAAAAACAATTTCCAGATTATGAATTTTTAGCGATAGGAGAATCGACAACTCAAAATGTATCACAAGTTTTAAATCAAGCGAATATCATCTTGCTGTTTTTTTCTCTTTTGGCTATTTTATCTTCTTTATTTTTGATTGGTGAAGTTATGTTTTTAAATGTGATACAAAAGAAAAAAGATTTAGCTATCATGAAATGTTTTGGAGCCAGTTCTTTAGATATTATTAAAATTGTGCTTTATGAGTCTTTCCAAATTCTTATATTAACACAGTCTATATGCATGATTTTGTATTATCAATTGATTCATATGATGAATATCTTTTTACAGAATATGTTTGAAAGTGAATTGTTTTCTATACAGGTAGATATAAATATTATTGCTTTTGTTTTTATTGTTAGTGACTTACTTGTTTTGATAAGTCAGTTACCACCATTGTTGTATATTTTAAAAATGAACACTGTTCAGGCATTAAAAGAGTAAAGAAAAACTTGTTTTTATATAAAAAGTTAGTTATAATAGTAGCGTTAATACGATGAAGAGGACAAGTAGATAAAGAATTTGTATCAGAGAGGAAAACGGTGGCTGAAAGTTTTCTTACAATGCATTTATTGAATTCACCTTGGAGTGCGACTAATCATCGCCGCGAAGCAGCGTTATTGCAGTAAAGGTGCATAACATTTGTTATGAATTAGGATGGTACCGCGATACAATCGTTCCTATGTGGAACGATTTTTTTATTTGAAGGAGGATATTATGGACGAATTATTAAAGATTAAAGAAGAAGCTTTATTGAAGATTCATGATTGTTCATCATTAAAAGATTTAAATGATTTAAGGGTTTTCTATCTAGGGAAAAAAGGCCCAATGCAATCTGCAATGAAGTCAATGAAAGATATGTCTAAAGAACAACGTGCGTCTTTTGGACAAGTATCAAATAAAGTTAAACAAGAGATAACACAAGCTATTGAAGAAAAGAGAAAAGTATTAGAAGAAGCTGAAATGCTTAAGAAAATTCAAAATGAAAAAATTGATATTAGTTTACCTGGTAGTCAATTGCCACTTGGAACAATTCATCCTTTAACAATGATTAGAGAAGAATTAGAAGATTTATTTATTGGAATGGGATATAGTATCGCAGAAGGTCCTGAAGTTGAAAGCGATCATTTTAATTTCGAGCTTATGAATTTACCAAAGGATCACCCTGCAAGAGATATGCAAGATACTTTCTATATTGATGAAAATACTTTATTAAGAACACATACATCACCAGTTCAGGCACATGTTATGTTAGCGGCTAATGGAAGAGGACCAATCAAAGTTATTTGTCCAGGAAAAACATATCGCCGTGATGACGATGATGCAACACATTCGCATCAGTTCAGTCAATGTGAAGGATTGGTTATTGATAAAAATATTACTATGGCTGATTTAAAAGGAACATTGGAATTATTTGCGAAAAAGATGTTTGGTGAAAAACGTGAAATTCGTTTAAGACCTTCATATTTCCCATTTACAGAACCAAGTGTTGAAGTTGATATTTCATGCTATAACTGTAATGGAAAAGGATGTTCAATGTGTAAAAATACAGGTTGGATTGAAATTTTAGGTGCTGGTATGGTGAATCCTAAAGTTTTAGAAATGTGTGGATTTGATAGCCAGGTTTATCAGGGATTTGCATTTGGTATTGGATTAGAACGTGTGGCTATGTTGAAATATGGTATTGATAATATTAGAGATTTTTATAGTGGTGATTTAAGATTCTTAAATCAATTTGTAAGAAAGGATTAGACATATGGAAGCAAGTTTAAAATTATTAAATCAATATGTAAAAGTTGATGATTTTTCAGCTCAGGAAATTGCTGATCAATTGACATCTATAGGTCATGAAGTTGAAGGAATGCATGTCTTTGCAAGAGGTGATAAACTTGTTGTTGGATATGTAAAAGAAAAGGTTCCTCATCCTGATAGTGACCATTTAAATATTTGTCAAGTAGAAGTAGGAAATGGAGTCACTCAACAGATTGTTTGTGGAGCTCCTAATGTTGCTGCTGGGCAAAAAGTGATTGTGGCATTGCCAGGATGTGATTTAGGTGATGGGTTTAAAATTAAAGAAGCCAAAATACGTGGTATAGAATCAAATGGTATGATTTGTTCTATTGCTGAACTTGGAATTGATCAAAGATTATTACGTGAACAAGATAAAGCAGGAATCCATGTTTTAGATGCTGATGCTCCAGTGGGTGAAGAGGCTTTAAAATATATGGGGTATGATGATACTGTTTTAGATATTGGTTTAACACCAAATCGTGCTGATTGTATGGCAATGATTGCTTTGGCTTATGAAGTCGGAGCATTGTTAAAAAGAGATGTTCATGTTCCAGAAATGAAAACTTTAAATGAATTAGAAAGCGATATTGAAATTGATGTACAAACAGATTTATGTCCATGTTTTGGGGCTAAATTAGTCAAAGGGGTGACAACAAAGGAGTCACCTGAATGGTTAAGAACATTTTTAATGGCAAGTGGTATTAAGCCAATTAATAATATTGTAGATATTTCTAACTTTGTGATGTTAGAAACAGGACAACCTATTCATATGTATGATTATGATAAGTTAAAAGAAAAACGTTTTGTTATTAAGACTGGATTCCATCAAAAAGCAACATTATTAGATGGTAAAGAATATGAAATCTTACCTGAAGATATTATTGTTTCTACTGATCAGGGAATTGGATGTGTTGCTGGTGTCATGGGTGGTGATGACACAAAGATTGATGAAAATACAGTGAATATTGTCATTGAAGCTGCAACATTCCATGGAGCTACATTAAGAAATACAGCCCGTCGTTTAAATTTATTAACAGATGCTTCACAACACTATATCAAAGGAGCTATTGATACAGCAAATACACCTCGTGTTTTAAATCGTTGTGCTGCTTTACTTGAAGAATTGGCTGATGCTAAAGAAATTTATCAAACAGTCATGACTGATTATGAAATGGCAGAAAAAGTGATTACATTGACAACATCACGTGTCAATGGATTACTAGGAACAACAATTTCAACTGAAGATATTGAAGATATATTAACAAGATTACATTTTACATATACATTAGATAATGAAACATTTACTGTTCATGTTCCATCATATCGTAATGATATGTCAATGGATGCGGATGTCATTGAAGAAATTGCAAGAATGTATGGTTATGATCATATTCCATCTACATTACCATTAATGGAAATGACAAAAGGGGCTTTAACACCTGTTCAAAGTCATACAAAAGCAATAAGACATTTATTAACAGATTTAGGATTACATGAAGTTATAACATATACGTTGACTTCACCATCTATGGTGGATGATTTTAATCTTTTCCATAAAGATGATCATATTGCTTTAATGTTGCCAATCGGTGAAGAAAGAAGTGTAACAAGAAAATCATTAATTCCATCTTTATTACAGGCAATCAATTATAATACAGCTCATTCTCAAAAAGATGTTATGATTTATGAAATTTCTAATACTTATTCTCAAGGTCATGAAATTCAAAATTTAGCTATTGCATGCACAGGTATGTATCATGATGTGACATGGCAACAAATTCAACAAAAAGCTGATTTCTATTTAGTTAAGGGATTTGTGGAAACAATTTTAAAGAAATTAGGAATTAAAGAATCACGTTATACATTAAAACGTGTTGAAGAAGATAATCAAAACTTCCATCCTGGAAGAAGTGGATATTTAATGATGGGTAATGACATTGTTGGTGTTATTGGTGAAATTCATCCTCGCCTTGCGAAAAAATACGATGTCAAAGATGTTTATGTTGCAGAATTAAATCTATCTGTTTTATTAAATTTAAAGAAACCAGCAATTAAATTTACAGATATTCCACAATATCCTTCAGTAACAAGAGATATTGCTTTGGTTATGGATCAAGATATTCCTGTTCATGATGTTGTACGCTCTATTTGTAAAGCTGGTCAACGTTTCATTGTTGATACAAAGATTTTTGATATTTATGAAGGGGAACGTATTGAAAGTGGTAAAAAGTCTGTTGCTATTGCGTTAACATTCCAGGATGCTTCAAAAACATTGGATGATGCAACAATTAATGCAACTATGGAACAAATTTTAAATGTTGTTTCTAAAGAATATGGAGCACATTTAAGAGTTTAAATGCAATGCTTTGAGTTCTCTTTATGCGGTTTATACTGTTATTTGAAGAACGGATTGAAAACGAACTGATGAAGGCTTACTTTAGAAGTTAAAAGTTTTCAAACTATCATGATTGATTATAAATGGAGATGATTTTGTTCATCTCCTTTTTTATTTATTATATAATGATATGATTTTATGAGAGTATATAAAATAAAAAGTCATAATACATAGATGCTCATCATCTTAGCATTATAACTTCTTTTATTTATCCCATATCAATAAAATTCTTTGTTTTGATTCTTTTATAAACTTGAAATGCTGTAGAGGAAATTAAAATAGCTAAAGCTAGTGAAAGACTGGTTCCTAAAGTGGATAAAAAGCTTTTCATAAAAAGGTCATTCATCCCTTGTACAGCATACAGCATTGTATAGTAAATACCACTACCAGGAACTAATGGAAAGCAACCGATAACAATAAAAATGGTAGCAGGGGCTTTGAAAAACCTAGCAAAACATTCAGCAAGCAATGATACGCAAAGCATTGCAATAAAACTTTGTAGGAAAATATTGTTGAGTGAAGCAGTTGTTAAATAAATAAACCATCCTAGCGCACCAATAAGAGATCCTGTTAAAGAAAATCGAATATTTTTCTGTATTCTAAATATAAAAGTAAAACCAAAGCAGCCTATAAAAGCTGATAAACACTGTATAAACCCTTCCATTTTAAACTCCTTGTAAAATCATCATCATAATCCCTACACCAATAGCAATGCTGGCAGCTATTAAAATAGCTTCAATCATACGAGATAATCCAGAAACAAAGTCACCGCCAATAATATCCCTTAGACTATTTGTAATAGCAATACCAGGAACAAGAATCATTAAAGTTCCTGTAATCACTGCTTGCTGATTGGTAATGAAATTTATTTTTTGTGCAATAATAGCAATACTGGCTAAAACCATACTTGCTAGAATTGTACGAACAATTCCATTAACATCAAGCTTTTCTAAAAGATATATAAAATAGTATAAAATAAACCCAATAAAAGCAGAAACAATCATTTCATTGATATGTCCACCAAAAAATGCACAGAACATGGCTGCGGATACAATATAACCAATAAGTATGAGACGATAATTCAATCTTTCGGATTCAATTATCTCAATTTGATTTTTGATTTCATCTAGAGATAATTCTTGATTACTGATTTGTCTGACTAAGCAATTGAGTTCATATAAATGATCCAGATGAGTATGATTACTACGTGATCGCCTGGATGATTGATAGGGTGTTCCATCATGCAAAGTTAATGATAAAGTAAAATATGATGGGATTGCGAAAACTTCAATATCAGTAAAGCCAAATCCTTCACACATTCTTTTTAAAGATTCTTCTACACGGTATATTTCTGCACCATGTTTTAATAACAATTGTCCAATTTTATTGATTTGTTGTAAAATGTCTAAATCGTTCATTTTTTCACCCCACAGATAATTGTTATATCATAAACCTCATGATTGAATCAATGGAATATGTGAAAATTCTTCTTGAATAAGTGCTTGTGGGTGAGAAGATAAAAGTGAAAGTAAACGTGTTGCTTTCAGTTCTATTTCTAAAGCAGGGTGATGATATTTTGGCAGGTTGGTAATTAAAGAATAAGGACATGTTTTTTTAATAGTAGATAAATATTGTCTTCCCTTTTGATTCATAGCTAAGACTCTTAAATAATCGACATGCATGGCATTATGAATATCATTTTTTGTGTTCTTCATTAAAATATGAATAAGCATACGCGAAATACGTGGACGTGTATAACGTTTAGAGGATAACTGATTGATGAATTCTTCCATTGATGAACAAGATTGGATATGTTTATATAATAAATTTTCTAAACCTTCATCGACCATATGATAGCTTTTTAGTTCCTGTAAACTGGATGTACAAATTTGATATTGTAAATATGGAAAAAAATCTTCAAGTTGAAAAAGATCACAATGATGATAGAGATCAGCATGAGGCAAGGAATGAGAAAAATCTTGCTTATTTCTTATAGCATTTCTGATAGCTGATGCACTGGCAATGGTTTGAAGATTGAATCCATGATAAGCATTTGTTCTTGGAAAACAATGAGGAGTTATAGGATATTGATGGAAAATAATTTCTTTGACATAACTGAGTCCTAATAAATCATTGGGTGTTTTAATTTCTTTATTCATAATGTATTGAAGTGCCTGATTGCAGGCATCAGCATAGCGTAATCCTTTTTTCATAGCTTTTTGAACATATTCATTATAGACATCTTGATGTTGAAAAATGGCTTGAGCGATATCAACAAAAGTTGAAATACGACCATCTTCACTACCAAAACATATATCAGTGACCCCTATAGCTGCTAATAAATCTATAGCTCCTTTTGCGAAATAGTCAGCACTTTGACAAGTATAAACAAAAGGTAATTCAATCACTAAATCTACACCAAATTCGATTGCTAACTGACTGCGTTTCCATTTATCAATAATAGCTGGTTCACCTCTTTGTACAAATGATGACGACATAATCGCAATTGTATAATCAAATTGTGCCAGAGACTTTGCTTTTTGGATATGATAAATGTGTCCATTATGAAAAGGATTATATTCAACAATTAATCCTAATATTCTCATGGCTTTCACCTCCAAGGGATAGTTTAACATAGTTTAGGAAATAAACATAGTTTTACTTGAAAAGAGTGGAAATATTCAATGAAATATTTAAATTTAGATTGACATATTTCTTACTTTTATATATAATGGGCTATGCGATGTAAAGGGTGATTTTTTTGAAATGGAATTTACAATGGATTATTAAACAAAAAGATGGTTGTTTTCATTTCGATGAAAAATTAAGTTTTCCATCAGAAATGTTCCATAATTTATCCCAAATTAATGGTTTAAAGAATGTTCATGTTCAAGGACAGGGACGTTTAGATACGAAAAATCATCAATTATACGTTGATTTCCAAATAGATGGAGAAATGATTTTACCATGTGCCATATCATTGGAAGATGTGGATTATCCTTTCCATATTGAATCAAATGTTATTTTTGCTTTTTATAAACCACAAGATGATGAAGAGGTTATAGAAGTTAAGAAAAACATTGTTGATTTAACACCTGTCATTTTCCAGGAGATTATGCTGGAAGTTCCAATGAGAGTTGTTAAGGAAGGTGCTTCTTTAAAGACTCAAGGTCATGGCTGGAAAGTATTAAGTGAAGAGGATGAAAAACATGATGAGGATTATATTGATCCTCGTTTAGCGAAGCTTAAAGATTATTTTAAGGATAAGGAATAAGGAGGTGTACCTATGGCAGTACCACAAAGAAGAGTTTCAAAAACAAGAAGAAACAAAAGAAGAACACATGACAAGTTAACAGTACCAAGTGTCGTTGTTTGCCCAGAATGTGGAGAATATAAATTATCTCATAGAGTATGCAAACATTGCGGAACTTACAACGGACAAAAAGTGTTATAAAAACTGCCCCTTATTTCAAGGGCTTTTTTTATGAATAAATGAAAATAAGAGAATAGCGATTTAGCTGTTCTCTTATTTTTTGAAAATTATTTTCGTTGATGAATAAAATTTTGAGGTAACAGTTCATAAAAAATAGCTGAATGCATTTCTCCTTGAGGATCTTTCCAATAATTATATTGAATATCATATTTTTGAAAACCTATTTTTTCATAAACATGTTGCGCACGAAGATTATTCAAATCTGTACTTAAAACTATTTTGGGTACACCTTTTTGAAAGAGTTCATGAATGAATAATGTGAGTATGGTATGACCTAAACCTTGATTTTGCATATTTATTTCACATATTTTAATACCAATTTCAACTGCGTCATGACAAGGAAAAAAGCACATCTCCCCAATGGGGCAATCTTTATATTCGATAATAAGACGATGCTTATGATTTTTTATTTCTTCTTGGAGCTGGTGCTTAACTTTTTGAACGGTCGTATTGATACCTTCTGGAAATCCAGCATGAGCCATTATTTTTCCGTCATTCCACCATTTTGTAAGAATTGTTGCATCATTTTCTTTTGCATCACGAATGAGTATATTTTTATAAAGAATTTTCATTATTATCTTTTTCTTCTACGATTTTTTCTTGTCGCTTGAAATCCTTCTTCTCTTTCTCTATAATTTAAAAAACTTCCTAGATCATAAACATCATAATCTTTCTTTAATAGTTTTTTACAGGCTTTTTCACTGAGTGCCTTGTTAATGGCATATAAATAATATTTCATGTTTTTATTAGGATATGATTCTTCAAATCTATCTAATAAACGAAAAGGAAAACATTCTGCATCAGCAATATGTAATTCATCATAGTCTTTTAATTCATCTAAACATATAATTGTGATTTTATCAGGATTTTTTTCATATTGACGAAATCCTTCATTAATATCTATTTTCTTAATTTCTACTTTTTTTCCAAAACCAAACATTTTATTTCCTCCAATACTTATCTATAATATCACTATTTCTTTATTTTTTCTATTGCTTTTCTATATTTTATATGTTATTATTACAAAGCAAAATCAATTGGCCTGTTGGAGAAACGGTTAACTCACATGCCTTTCACGCATGCATTCACGGGTTCGAATCCCGTACAGGTCACCATATAGGGGCGTGGTTCAATGGTAGAGCATCGGTCTCCAAAACCGTGGACGCGGGTTCGATTCCTGCCGCCCCTGCCATCAGTAAGTTAGAGCGATTGATCGCTCTTTTTTCTTATTCAAATATATTATTTACGACAGAAGTCATCTCATTGCGATAAATAGTAATTGGGTGGCTTTTTATTCAATGAAATCTATATATGATTAATGTAAAAAAATATTTGATAATTTTGTTATTATTTATAGAGATTTCATGTTTTTTAATTGACTTGCAATATCATTTCTCAAATAGAAGTATTTACTTTAACAGGAAATAAACGAGAAATTAAAAAGTATGGTATAATATTTTTATAAAATATAGAAATAGTTATTTTCATGAAATAATCAATGTATCATAAACATGAGTTTTATAAACAATAAATTGAAAATAGAAGAGGAAAGTGATGCTTTATGAGTCTGATTTTAGAAAAAATAGCACAAGATTATAAATTGAATGATAATGATTTATATTTAGCTCAATATATTATTGATCATAGTGATGAAGTGATTCATCTGTCTACGCATCAACTTGCTAAAAATACATACACCAGTGCAACAGCTGTTGTAAGATTCGTAAAAAAACTTGGTTTTGTAAGTTATAATGATTTTAAAATTCATATTCATTTTTTTTAAATCAATATTATTTGAAAGATATGGAAATTTTATCTCATGAAAGCTTATTTTCAATTAAGGAGAAGTTGTCTGAAATTGAAGTGGGTATTATGAATCAGACAAAGCATATGCTTTCAGTAGATACTTTAAAAGAAGTTATGTTCCATATTTCGCAGAATCAATATATTGATATTATTGCTAATGATACAAATGCCTGCATTGGTGAATATGCTAGTCATTTATTGTTGAGTACAGGAAAAATAACAACGGTTTACCAAAACAGGGATAAACAGTTATGGCTGAGTTTGAATGTGGATTCTCATCATACAGTCATTATGATAAGTAAAAATGGCAAAAATGAACATCTTTTAAATATTGCTGATATTTTGATCAAAAGAAAAATTCCTTTTATTATCATTACAAGTCATAAAGAAAATCCTCTTTCAAAAAAGCAGGCTATTTTGTTACATGGTATGATTCATGATGAATTTGAAAGCTTAAAGGATATGGTCTTTTATATTTCTTTAAAGTATATTTTTGATCTGATATACAGTATTATCATTTCAGACAATTTACAACAAGCTAAAGAAGTGGATCAGCTTTATGGGTCGCTATTTGATAAGAAGGTGTAATCAAACAGATTATAAGCAGCTCTGACTGCTTTTTTTGTTACAATGTAACATTTTTAAAAGGATTTGATTATCAATTTTGTAGCAATATTCCATAATCATTTCTGTGTATTGTATAATTATAAAAACAATGTATGATAAATATGTCAACAGTTTTATGAAAAGGAGAAATTATACATGGTTTTAAGAAAGAATTTTTATGGGGGTGGGACCTTAGATGCATATCAGTTTAAATATGTTATTGTGGAAACGTCAAAAGGGTTATGTATTGCTGATGTAATGATGGTTAAAGCATAGAGTGTATCCTGAGAAACTATTATTTAGATTATGTAGAAATTGAGTTTTATTATCGCTGTAAAGAAGTTATTAAGTCAAATGGAGAAGTATTATGAGAAGAAAAGATCGAGAAATAACAGATTTTAATGAAATCATGAATATTATCAATAAGTGTGATGTGTGTCGTTTGGCATTATTTGATGAAGATTATCCTTATATCGTCCCATTGAATTTTGGTGTAGATAAAGAAGATGATCAATTGTATTTGTATTTTCATTGTGCTAATCAAGGAAAAAAATTAGACTTGATTAAACAAAACAATAAGGCTACTTTTGAAATGGATTGTGAACATAATATTATTCTTTATGATGAAAGAATGTCATGTACAATGGGATATGCAAGTGTAATTGGTCATGGAGAAATTGAATTTGTAGAAGATGAGGATAAATTTGAAGCATTAAAAATATTAATGAAACATTATCATAATGAAGAATTTCAATTTAATACAAATCTTATGAAGGCGACAACAGTCTTTAGATTAAAAGTTTTGGATATGGTAGGAAAAAGAAGAAATAATATTCATCCTGAAGAAAAGACAAAAAGACATATCTCGTTAGAATAAAAGTCTTGATATATGAAATCAAAAATAAAAACATCCTCATATTTTTTGGGTCTCTTAACAAAGTTGTAAATCATTATTTATAAATAAAATGACTTTGATAAAAAAACAATCACTCATATAAAGGTGATTGTTTTCTATTTAGTATTTCTTTTTTAATGCCTTTTTTAATATCTTTAAACCAAAGATATCTTTTTTCTCATTTTTTTCTTTATTTTGATAGACTTCACTGTAATATGCAAAGTTATCTCTAGGATTATCTAAATGATATTTTTTTGCCCAATCTTTAAAATGATTATTAATATAATTATTTAAAGCAACAGGATCATGTTTTTCATGATAAAGTTCAATAAGGTGAAGTGGATCATAGACTGTAATGTTATTTTTTAGAATATAATCAAACATATCAACGACAAGTTTATTATTTAAAATAGAATATGAATATGTATCATTTAATGTCACAATATCTAAATCAATAAAATACTGAAAGAAAACTCCGCCTATTCCATATGCGCCAACACCTGCATGACCTACTGACATAGAACTATACATGGAAATGTTTATTTGTTGTATTTGAGATAAAGGGACAATCACTTCATTATATTTTATATGATCATCATTAAGATAGAGAGTATCATAACCTTTCCATTGATCAAGAGTTTGATTATCAAATGACACTTTCACTCTTCTTCTTTTAATATAATCATTTATTTTTTTGTCTATGTCTTCTAACTTCTTTTTAGAGTTAGAAATAAATTCTTTTTTTGATTCTAGTGCTTCTCTTATAGAGAGTTTGTTGTTGAAAATAAGTTTAATATCATCTATGGATACTTCCATAGAACGTAATAATAAAATTGTTTTTAAAATATTAATATCTTTTTGCATGTAATTTCTATAATTATTTTCATTTCTTTTTGGATGAATAAGACCTTCTTTTTCATAATAGATTAATGATTGTTTTGTGATACCTAACATTTCTTCGACTTCATGTGTTGTCATAGTTTTTTTCTTCCTTTCCAATTTTACTTTACACTATATGCTAGCAATACTGTCAAGATTTTTTTCTATAAAAATTAATACTCTTTTCATTTGTGTGACAATGAACAAGATATTTAAAAATGTGTTATGATATTTTTATAAATGAAATGGAAGTGATTCTTATGAGTTCTAAAGGATTTGGCTATTGTGGATTAGCTTGTGATTATTGTCAGGATAATCCAAATTGTGTTGGCTGCAAAAAGGGAGGCTGTCCTGAAAAGGAAGCTTGTAAAAACTATCAATGCTGTACATCTAAAAATTATAAGTATTGTTTTGAATGTCCAGATTTTCCGTGTGAAGATAGTATTTTACATAAACTAAGGATAAGAACATTTTGTCAATATATTCAAAGATATGGAGAAGAAGATTTAAAAAAGCATTTGGAAGAAAATTGTAAAAAGGGAATTGTATATCATTATCAAAATAAGCATATAGGAGATTATGATCAATTTGACACAGAAAATGAAATAATAGAATTTATAAAAAATGGTAGAAAATAGCTAACATAATAAAAAAATGGGTATATAAAAACCACGTATTCATAAAATGGAACCTTAAAAATAGTATAACAATAAGAGAGCTTCCATACTTTTAAACGTGGTTATCATTTGAAAATGACTATTACTTTTATGGTCTGTATTGAAATTCAGTAATCCATAAGAATTATTTTATGCTGTCATTGAGATTTAATTTCTTGAATATTTGTATAAAATCATATGCCAAATATTTTTGGGTTCATTCATTTGATTTTTTAGTTATTGGATATATATGGGTTTATTATTATCTATATTTTCATGAAATAGAATTTTTAAAGCAGTGCAAGTGTTTGGAAGTAGATGATAATTGTAAATAAACTCATTGATGTTATAACAAAGTATCCAAAATAACTTTTATGTTTTATAATTCCTTCAATCATTTTAATCAAACCAAAGATAAGAGTAAATGGTGCCCAAATAACACCAAAAGATATAAATCCTTCTAAATATGGGAATAGACTAACTATAACAATGAAGAACAATGGTAGAATCACGATAAAAAAGAGAATAAATTTATATGTCATAAAAGCTTCCTGATCAGTGATTTTATCTTTCATTAAATCAATAATTAATTCATTAGATTCATTCAATAAATCTTTTTTCTCACAATATTCTCCCAACAATAATTCTTGTATTTCTATATCTAAGCATTGGCATAAAGGAATAATCAATGAGCTATCTGGTAAATTGATGCTCTTTCCCATTTGGATATTGATTTATCTGTAACACCAATTAATTCAGCCAATTCTTTTTGAGTCATGTTTTTTCTTTTCTACAAGATGCAATAAATTTTTCTACTTTTTTTATATCCATATCTAAAACCTCCTCCTAACTGAATTATAAAACATTTCAAAGTGTAAGTATAGAAACGGAAAGTAGAATGAGTGGAATTTAAGTTCTTATGAGTGAAATAATCAGCTTAATTCTCTCGGTTTAGTGCGATAGTTAATGAAAAAATAAATATATCTAAGTTTTAGATGTTTATTATTATTATACAAATGTTTCTACAGATGATTGAATCATTGATTATTATTCTTTAAAAAACTAAGATTTCATAAATGTCAAAATATAAATATACGTTATGACTGGTTATTTGATATAATTTCAATAGATTCATTATGAAAAAACTATATTTTTTAGATAAATATTTGACATCAAGGATAATGTTAAAAAATGTGATGAATTTTCAAAAACAATATATGAAAGGAAAATATTTATGCATTATAAAAAAGTAAAAGGGATTTTATCTTCGTCAAATGGAATGAACTTATATCGAGGATGTACTCATGGCTGTATATATTGTGACTCAAGAAGTCATTGTTATCGTATGGAACATGATTTTGAGGATATTGAAATTAAAGAAAATGCTATTGAATTGCTGGAACAGACTCTAAAAAGAAAACGATCAAAGTGTATGTTGAGTACAGGTTCTATGACAGATCCCTATATTCCTCTTGAAAATGAAATAGGTCATATGCGAAAGGCATTATCATTAGCGTATAAGTATGGTTTTGGTTTTACTTTCATCACAAAATCTAATCGTGTATTAAGAGATTTAGATTTATTAAAAGCGATTAATAATAAAACAAAATGTGTTGTACAAATGACATTAACAACTTATGATGAAGATTTATGTCAAATGATTGAACCAAACGTCAGTACAACTCGTGAAAGAGTGGAAGTCTTAAAGCAACTTCGTGATGCTGGTATTCCAACAGTTGTCTGGCTTTGCCCAATTCTTCCATTTATTAATGATACGAAAGAAAATATTATAAGTATTTTAAATGATTGTATTGAAGCCAAGGTTTATGGTGTTATCTGCTTTGGGATGTGGTTAACACTTCGTGAAGATAATAGAGAATATTTTTACAATCAGTTAGATCATTTGTTTCCTCATATGAAAGAAAAATATATACGAACTTATGGAAATCAATATCAACTTTATAGTTTAAAGAATCATCAGTTAATGGAGATTTTTCATCAGATGTGTGAGGAACATGGCATTATACATGATAATAAACAGATATTTGAGTATTTAAAGAAATTTGAAGATAAAACGAAAAATGTTCAATTGAGCTTATTTGATATAGACTTATAAAAGATGTAAGAATGAAGAAATATTTATGTTATTTTCTATAAAAAATATTCATGGTAAAATAGGATTTGTAAGTAAAGGAAGTGAAATGATGACTTTTGATTATAAAAAAGAATATAAGGAATTCTATATGCCTAAAAAGAAACCCAATATTATAACAATACCTCCAATGAATTATCTGGCAGTCAAAGGGAAGGGAAATCCTAATGATAAAAATGGAGATTATCAACAAACCATTAGTCTTTTATATAATATAGCTTATACAATTAAAATGAGTTATAAAAGTTCGTATCAGATAGATGGCTTTTTTCAATATGTTGTTCCACCATTGGAAGGTTTCTGGTGGCAGGAAGGAGTCAAAGGAATGGATTATCAAAGAAAAGATGATCTGCAA
This sequence comes from Clostridium sp. AUH-JLR23, assembly GCF_964238065.1. Taxonomy (NCBI): domain Bacteria; kingdom Bacillati; phylum Bacillota; class Clostridia; order Eubacteriales; family Clostridiaceae; genus Clostridium; species Clostridium sp. AUH-JLR23. Next base: position 18,148 of record NZ_CAXSKY010000015.1, on the reverse strand, counting down.
TTTATTTCTTTGATTCGATTACCAGATTTTGTCAAAAAGGAAGATTTTGATTGGGCCATCCATACAGCAACGCAAAAAAAGAAACAAGATTTTTCAAGGGTGGAATTTTTAACCTATGATGAAGGGTTGTGTGTGCAGTGTATGCATATTGGCAGCTATGATAATGAACCTCAAACTGTATCACTGATGCATGAATATATGGAAAGTATGGGTTATGAGCTGGATATTCATGATCATAGATTTCATCATGAAATTTATTTAAGTGATCCTAGAAAAGCAAAGGTTGAAAAATTAAAAACAGTGATTAGACATCCTATCAAGAAAAAGTTATAAAAGATATATAGTGATAGGGATTGATTAGTTTTAGATAAAATAAGAAAAGATGTTTATAAATTTTATCATTGAAAAGTTATATACATGAAAGGAGGTGTATAGATGAGTTCGCTATTTGAAAATACGTGTAATACAAGGTTGTTATTTAAAAATGATACACGTTTTATAAGAAGTGATGTACCTATAAAGTTAACTGAAGATGAAATACAATGGCTCATTCATCATAATGTACGTACTATCTTTGATTTACGCAGTGAAAATGAACGTTTCAAGCAACCAAGTTTATTTGAAAACGATACACGTTTTATTTATCATCATACACCAGTGACGGGTGGCAATCATATTCCACGTACTCCTGAAGAAGTCAGTTTATCATATATTCATATGGTAGATGAAAACATGTGGAAAATCATATACATGATGCTTCATGCTTCTACACATGTCCTTTATTTTTGTAATGCCGGTAAGGATCGCACAGGAATTGTGTCAGCTATTTTAATGCTTTATTTTGGAATGGATCATGAAAGTATTGTTGAGGATTATTTGATATCCAAAGATAATTTACAAAAAAGATTAGAAATGTATGTTCAAAATCATCCTCATATAGATATGAATGTGATTACACCACGACGTGAATATATAGAACGATTTTTAGAAGATTTTGAACAGCAATATGATTTACAGATGATTAAAAAAATGGAAAATAATTTTTAATTGAAGAGTCATATTTTTTCGAATCTCCAATATCTTTATGTTATAATAATAGTATGAGTAAAGGAGGAATTTGATATGGCTCAAAATTTAAAATTTACTGTTACAGATCCAGTTGGTTTATATGCAACACCTACAACTGAATTGGTTAATACTGTGAAACAGTTTTATTGCCATGTAACATTAAATTATGGTAATAAAAGTGTCAATTTAAAAAGTATGATGGGAGTTTTATCTTTAGGAATTCCAACGAAAGCACAAGTTGAAATTGTTACTGACGGTGAAGATGAAAAAAAAGCAATTGAAATAATTAAAGATAAAATTAATGAATTAGGAATTTCAACAATTGAATAGTTATATAGGGTATTCAGTGATGAATACCTTTTTTGTAAGGGGAATCATTCAAAAGATTTGAGAAAAACGAATAGATGTGAGATACTAAACAAAAGGGGGTTTGATTCATGATTCAATACATTAGAAAAAGAGATGGACGTATGGATGTCTTTGATGTCAATAAAATTGCAGGAGCTATTTATAAGGCGTTTCAGGCAACAGAAGCGAAATATGGTCTAGATGCAGCTATTCATTTGGCACATATTGTAGAGCAGAAATTAGAGGATCGTCATACAGAATTGCCAACAGTAGAGCTGGTACAGGATACTGTAGAGGAAACATTAATAGAAAAAGGGTATGTACGTATTGCAAAAGCTTATATTTTGTATCGTGCTGAACGTACACGCTCTAGAGATCGAAAATCACGTTTAATGAAAACATTGGAAGAAATTACTTTTCAGGATGCTAAGGATAGTGATTTAAAACGAGAAAATGCGAATGTGAATGCTGATGCACCAATGGGAACAATGTTAAAATATGGGGCTGAAGCAGCCAAACAGTTTAATGAGATGTTTGTTTTAAATCCTTTACATAGTGCAGCACATCGTTCTGGCGATATACATATTCATGATATGGATTTTTTGACATTGACAACAACCTGTACCCAAATAGATATTATTGATTTGTTTAAAGGTGGTTTTTCAACTGGTCATGGAGTTTTGCGTGAACCTAATAGTATTACGACATATTCTGCTTTAACTTGCATTGCGATTCAATCTAATCAAAATGATCAGCATGGTGGACAGGCTATTGTGAATTTTGATTACGGAATGGCTGAAGGAATTAAAAAATCATATCGTAAGTGGTATTTGAAAGCTATTGAAGAAGCATTAACATTATTAACTGATGTCAATGTTGCAGATGTTATGGCACAGTTGAAATCATTAAATCATCAGCCTTCTTTAAGTTGTCAAAATTATGCTATAGAAGAAAAAGATGTATTGATGCATAATCATATATCTCCACAAATTATTGAGCGTATTCAAAAATTTGCAAGTGAAAGAGCATATCAGGATACTGATAAAGAAACATATCAGGCTATGGAAGCATTAATTCATAATTTAAATACGATGAATTCTCGTGCAGGAGCACAAGTACCATTTAGTTCATTGAATTATGGCATGGACACATCAGTTGAAGGAAGAATGGCTATTCGTAATGTCCTTCTTGCAACGGAGGCAGGCTTGGGTGGTGGAGAAACACCTATTTTTCCAATTCAGATATTTAGAGTTAAGGAAGGCATTAATTATCAAAAAGGTGAACCTAACTATGATTTATTCCAATTAGCATGTCGTGTTTCAGCAAAGCGTTTATTTCCTAATTTTTCGTTTGTTGATGCAACGTTTAATAAACAATATTATAAAGGAACACCAGAAACAGAAATTGCATATATGGGATGTCGTACTAGAGTTATGGGTAATATTTATGATCCAACTCGTGAGATTTCTCCAAGACGTGGGAATTTAAGTTTTACTTCTATTAATTTACCTCGTTTAGCGATTAAATCAAAAGGTGATATTGATGAATTCTTTATTAAGCTGGATCAATTAATAGATTTATGTATAGATCAATTATTAGAAAGATTTGAAATTCAGTGTAAAAGACGTGTGATGAATTATCCATTTTTAATGGGACAGGGTGTTTGGCTTGATTCAGAAAAATTAAAATCAACAGATGAAGTCAGAGAAGTATTAAAACATGGGACTTTAACGATTGGATTTATTGGTTTAGCCGAAACATTAAAATCTTTGATTGGTTATCATCATGGTGAAAGTGAAAAGGCACAAATTTTGGGATTACAAATTGTAGCGCATATGCGTCGTCGTGTTGATGAAGCCTGTCAGAAATATCATTTAAACTTTTCTTTAATTGCCACACCTGCAGAAGGATTATCAGGACGTTTTGTAAAACTAGATAGACAATTATATGGAAAGATTGAAGGAGTCACAGATCGAGAATACTATACGAATAGTTTTCATGTTCCTGTTTATTATCCAATCAGTGCTTTTGATAAAATAAGAATTGAAGGACCTTATCATGAACTCACAAATGGAGGACATATTAGTTATATTGAAATGGATGGTGATCCAACAAAGAATTTACCAGCTTTTGAAAAAATTGTAAGAGCTATGCATGATGCCAATATGGGATATGGGGCTATTAATCATCCTGTTGATCGTGATCCTGTTTGTGGATATAATGGCATTATTAATGATGTTTGTCCTCAATGTGGTCGTAAAGAAGCACCTCATGAAGAATTTGAAAGAATTAGACGTATCACAGGTTATCTTGTAGGAACGCTTGATCGTTTCAATGATGCCAAAAGAGCAGAAGAAAAAGATCGTGTTAAACATGGAATCAACAAAGATTAGACTATATGGTGTTGTTCATGATTCAATTGTAGATGGGCCTGGTTTACGTTATACTCTATTTACACAAGGGTGCTTACATCATTGTCCTGGCTGTCATAATCCTCAAAGCTGGGATATAAATGGTGGATATGAAGAAGATATTGAAACAATTGTTGCTGATATTTTAAGTAATCCACTTTTAGATGGTATAACCCTTTCTGGAGGTGAACCATTTTTACAAGTGAATCCTTTGAAAATATTGGTTTCTCAAATCAAAGCTCAAACTTCTTTACATATTATGATTTATAGTGGATATGTCTATGAAGACATTCTTAAACTTGGACAGGATGCCATTGATTTATTATCATTATGCGATACATTGGTAGATGGACGTTTTGTATTATCACTACGTAGTTTAGAATTGATTTATAAAGGTTCATCTAATCAAAGAATCATAGACATTCATAAAAGCCTCCAACAAGGACGTGTTTATGAACAAAAGGTGAGTGAATATGGAGAATTTATTGATTGAATAAATTCTCTTCTTTTTATAAAAGTTATTTTACTGTATAATAAAAAAGACAAGGAGGACAAGTATGAAGCCATTATTATGTTTTGATGTTGATGGTACATTAAGAGATAATGTTCATCATCAAGTGTCGTTATCAACACAAAAGGCGTTACGTCTATTAAAGAAAAATGGATATCATATGATTATTTCCTCAGGGCGAGGAATTGATTCATTAACACGAACAGGACTTATGGATATGTTTGAATGGGATGGATTTGTTTGTAATAATGGTCAGGTTGTTTTAGATGCCTATAAAAAAGAAATTTTTCACGCATCCATGGATCCTCAGGCCGTACAGGAAGTTTTATCTATAGCGAAACAATATAATTATGCTGTGACATTAAAATCTAAGCAACGTATTATTTCTAAGGAACCTGATGAATATGTTTTGCAGACACAAAGATATTTTCAAAATCAGATTCCTCCAGTAGGAACATATTGTGGTCAAGAAGTCGATGCGATGATTGTATATGGACCACTTGGCTATGATTATGCACCTTTTCAAAAAGTATCTGGAGTTCATGTTTTGCCTGGAGAATCTACATATGCTGATATTACAATTGCTGGATTATCAAAAGCAACAGGAATTCAAAAACTGATGCATTTATTAGGACTTCAGGAATATATTGCTTTTGGAGATTCTTTAAACGATGTCGATATGTTTAAACATGCCTCTCAAAGTGTAGCAATGGGGCAAGGAAATGAAAAATTAAAATCTACCGCTACTTTTATTACAAAATCTATTGATGAAGATGGTATATATTATGCATGTCTTCAACTGGGATTGATTCAAGAAGGAGAGTTATAATGACAAAAGAAGAAGCAACAAAAAAAGCGCATCAAATGAGCGCATATTTAGAAAGTGAGCAGGCTGATGAACAAACACATGATTTTGATGATTTATGGCAAAGTCTCTATGATATTTGTCAGCTGGCGACTTATGGAATTGTAGAATTAACGCCAGAAGAAATAAATGAAGCAATAGACTGGCTTAAAGAAACACAATCACTCACAAAATTATATCAGACAACAGAAATTTATTTTTCATAGGAGGGATTGGAAATGAAAGTTGTTGATATGCATTGTGATACAATTTCTGAGATATATTTACAAAGACAATCAAATCAAGATATATCATTAAAACAGAATAACCTGAATATAAGTTTAGAAAAAATGCAACAAGGTGATTACCTTTTACAAAACTTTGCCATGTTTACACCTTTGCATAAAACTGATAATCCTTTTCAATATGCGCATGATCTGATAGACACTTTTTATCATGAAATGAATCAGTATTCAGATATGATAGGCGTCATTAAAAATTATCAGGATATTATCAATAATATGAATCAGCATCGTATGAGTGCTATGTTAACGCTTGAAGAGGGTGCTGTTGTACAAAATGATCTTCACTATTTACAACATTATTATGATTTAGGTGTGCGCATGATTACGCTCACATGGAATTTTTCTAATGGTATAGGTTATCCTAATTTTTCAAGAGATGATGACAATCATGGCTATCATGCCTGTGATACAAAAAATGGTTTAACTGAATTTGGCAAGGCATATGTTCAAGAATGTGAACGTTTAGGAATCATTATTGATGTTTCACATCTTTCAGACGCTGGATTTGAAGATGTTTATCGTTTGACTACTAAACCGTTTGTCGCTTCACATTCCAATGCGAGAAGTGTTTGTCCACATGCGCGTAATTTAACTGATGAGATGATTTTAAAACTCGCAAGTCGTGGTGGAGTCATGGGGATGAATTATGCTGCTGACTTTTTAACAGAAAATGATGAAGAAAAGTGTTTATCAAAAATAGATGATATTGTCAAACACATTTTATATATTAAAAATTTAGCTGGTATTGACTGTATTGGTTTAGGAAGTGATTTTGATGGTATTCCACCATATTTAGAATTAAAAGATGCCTCTTATCTTCCAAAGTTAGAACAGGCATTAAAAGAAGCAGGATTATCATCGTTGGAGATTGAAAAAATATTCTTTAAAAATGTTTTGAGAGTTTATCAAGATATTCTTCAGTAAATAAAAAAGCAGATAGGTGGGAGTCCTCATCTGCTTTTTTGATATCAGTTTGGGAAAGGATATCATGAAGTAGTCAAATTTGAAGGGAAAACAAATTATTTTTGACTACACATATAATCTAACACATTATTTTGTATAAAATTTCATGCAATTGTCAAAAAATATGTGATTGTTTTTGATGTTACATAAATGGGACTATATTTCATAAATCATTTTGTGATATAATCATATAAAGTCGAAATATGGAGGTTAGCTCTTTATGAAAAAGTGTGTAATGTTTTTGATATGTGTGTTTTTGTTGGTAGGTTGTCAAGTTCATTCCTCACAACCTCTATCATCTCAATCTCATGAAAAACCACTTGATAGAAAAATTTATCAATATCATGATTATCTTTTATATATTTATGAAAACGATGAAAAGCAAAAGGGTTTTACTTTTGAATTTGAACTCAATCAATCTGGAATCGGGGATTTTGCTACTTATCAGGATGATTCTCATCAACAGGCAACATGTATACTATCTCATCAAAAAGACTGCCAATTGACATTTACTTTTGGCAAGGATTATGTTATTGTGAAAACAACTGATGAAGAAAATTATTTGAGTGCTGATTTGTCTGGACATTATGTATTACAGGAGGATTTATCGTGAAGAATTTGTTTTATAGACTGATTATCTTTTTAGATACAGCTCAAGAAAATGATACCAATTATAATATTGCCTGGTTCATGGCTAATAATTTTTATCGTATTGCGAATATGCGTATTAGTGAGTTGGCCGCAGAATGTTTTGTTTCACCAGCAACGATTTCACGTTTTTGTCGTGCTTTAGGCTATGAAAATTTTGCGCATCTTAAACAGGAATGTTATACATTCCATTCACATGATAAAAAATTCAATAATCTTATTAATATTTCACTTGAAACAATGAAGGATTCTCCTTTACAGGCAACGCAACAATATATCCAACAAGTTATTCAATACATTTCTGACTTACCAAAGTTTTTAGATTGGAATGAAGTTGATGCAATCTTAAAATTAATTCATGATAGTGAATCAGTTGCTTTTTTTGGTACACAATTTTCACAAAGTGCAGCTTTACACTTACAAACAGATTTACTGATGTTAGAAAAGTTTACAATGGCATATATGGATTCTTCACGACAGCTAGAATGTGCAAAACAATTAAATCAAAACAGTGTAGCAATTATTATGACTGTTAATGGATATTTCGCAAACAGTAATGCAAAGATTTTACAGTATATAAAAAAATCAGGATGTCAGGTTGTTTTGATGACTTGTCATCCACAGTTGGATTTAAAAATACCAGTTCATCATAAGTTAGTATTAGGTCAATCTAAAAACAGAAAAACAGGTAAACATAGTTTGTTAACTGCAGTAGAACTTATGTCACTGAGATATTATTGTTTATATTATCCTTCACTTCAAGAATTAAAGGGGCATCTTCTTTAATTCTTTTTTTCTTGTGGTAGGATAGAAAATTATATATAATAAACATAATAAAAGAAGGTGAAAACATGAGGGAAATAAAACAGGAAGATATTATACAGACAGTCAAAACATTATGCATAGAGGCTAATTATCAATTGCCTCAAGATGTTCGAAATGCGATTGATCAGGCAAGTCAAATAGAAGATGGTCAATTGGCTAAACAGACATTATCTATTTTAAAAGAAAATGCAAAAATGGCTCAATCATTGTCAGTTCCTATCTGTCAGGATACAGGGATGGCTTGTTTATTTGTTGAAATAGGACAAGATGTTCATGTGCAGGGATCTTTACAGGATGCTTTACAGGAAGGTGTTCGACAGGGATATCAGGAAGGATATTTAAGAAAAAGTGTTGTTGATGATCCTGTTTTTGATCGAATCAATACAAAAGATAACACACCTGCCTTGATTCACTATGAAATTGTGGAAGGTGACAAATTGAAAATTATTGTTGCTCCAAAAGGTTTTGGTAGTGAAAATATGAGTCAGGTCAAAATGCTCAAACCAAGTGATGGGGTAGAAGGAATTAAAGATTTTGTTTTAAAAGTTGTTGAAGAAGCAGGACCTAATGCTTGTCCTCCTATGGTGATTGGAGTTGGTATTGGAGGTTCTTTTGATTATGTCACATATCTTGCGAAAAAAGCGATGCTCAGAGATATAGGAACACATCATAGTGATTTACGATATCAACAATTAGAAGAAGAATTATTAGAAAAAATTAATCAGTTAGGTATTGGACCAGCTGGCTATGGAGGGAAAACAACAGCTTTGTCATTGAATATTGAGACATATCCAACGCATATTGCAGGAATGCCAGTTGCTGTTTCTATCTGCTGTCATGTTGCCAGACATAAGGAGGTTATTTTATGATCAAACATATGACAACACCTTTGACGCAATCACAGGCTCTTGCCTTGCAAGCTGGCGATCAGGTTTTATTATCAGGTGTTATTTATACTGCCAGAGATGCGGCACATAAACGTTTGGTGGCTTTAATAGAAAAGGGAGAGGAATTACCCTTTGATGTTAAAGATCAAATTATATATTATGTTGGACCTACTCCAGCAAAACCAGGACATGTTTTTGGCAGTGGGGGACCGACAACATCTGGACGCATGGATGCTTATGCGAAAGCACTTATGCAGCTAGGTTTGCGTGGAATGATTGGTAAAGGTTACCGTCAAGATCATGTCAAACAAGCTATAATGGACTATCAGAGTATTTATTTTGGAGCAATTGGAGGAGCAGGCGCTTATATTGGACAATGTATTCAATCTTGTGAAGTCATTGCTTTTGAGGATTTAGGGCCTGAAGCTATTCGTCGTTTAGTAGTTAAAGATTTACCTTTAACAGTTGTGATTGACTGCTATGGACATGATTTATATGAAATGGGTAGAAGTCAGTATTTAAAGGAGCATAACCATGACAATTCATGATTATAATGAAGTTGATATTTTATATACTCTGATGTCTTATGTGAATGTTTCTTCACCTCAAGACATGTATTATGCGATTGCTCATACCATTTTAACTCATATAGATCAGATTCCAAGTATCAGTATTAATGATTTGGCAGACCTTTGTTATACCTCTCCAGCAACGATCTCACGTTTTTGTAAAGATATGAATTGTAAAAGCTTTGTGAATTTTAAAAACGAAATTGCTATCGCTTTAGAAATTGCACGCAATGAAATTCATTTATCAACTCAGGATGCTCAAAAAGTTTCGGAAGATCCTGATTATTTAAAAAAGAAAATGTATCATGAAGCAATGGAGTCTTTGGCACTTGTTGAAAAATCTATTGATATGAAAGATATTGATCGTATTTGTGAAATGATATACCAGGCTAAAAAAGTACATATGTTGGGTTATCAGTTTAACAAGATTATATCTAATGATTTTCAAATGAAGATGCTAAAACATCGTAAATTTGTTTATGCGTTTGTTGAACGTGGTGATGAAATTCAAAGATTGGATATTATAGATAAAGATAGTCTGGTTATTATTATTACTGTTCGTGCCAGAGAACAGCTGATGAAAGCATTAATAGATAAAATTAAGGAACATCATCCAAAGATTTTATTATTAACAATGAATCAGACATATCAAAATGATGATATAGATTGGATTTATCGTATTGATGGTACTGAAAGTCAATACAGTGAATCTTCATTACAGGGAACAATGAATTTTTTAAGTTTACTGAATTTAATATATGTTCGATATGGATTGTTATATCGAGAATAGGAGAAAGTATGTATAGTTTTTTAAATGATTATAGTGAAGGAGCACATCCTCAGATTTTAGAAGCATTAAATCAGACAAATCTGATTCAGACTGTTGGTTATGGTAAAGATGAATACTGTCATCTGGCTCAAAAAGTCATTAAAGAACGTATTCATAATGAACAGGCTGATGTTCATTTTCTTGTTGGTGGAACACAAACAAATATGTTAATGATTTCATATGCTTTGAAACATTATCAGGCTGTTATTGCCTGTGATGAAGGACATATTCAGGTTCATGAAACGGGTGCTGTTGAAGGAGCAGGACATAAGATTTTAACACGTCCACATGTCCATGGTAAAGTGACATGTCAAATGATTGAAGACATTTGTCAGCAACATACAGACGAACATATGGTTCAACCTCGTATGGTTTATATTTCTCAAACAACAGAATTAGGAACTTATTATACGCGTGATGAATTAAAAGCACTTTATGAAGTCACGAGAAAATATGATTTATATCTATTCTTAGATGGAGCAAGACTTGGAAGTGCTCTGGTTTTACAAGATGCTCCAACACTTGAAGAAATTGCACAATATGTTGATGCCTTTTATATCGGTGGAACAAAAATGGGTGCTTTGTTTGGGGAAGCTCTCGTTATTATTCATGATGATTTAAAACCTCAATTTCGTTATCATATGAAAAATAAAGGGGCTATGTTAGCAAAAGGACGATTGTTGGGCATTCAATTTTATGAATTGTTTAAAGATCATTTATATGAAGATATTGGTCTTCATGAAAATCGAATGGCTGATATGATACGTCAGGCATTGATTAAAAAAGGAATTCCACTTTATGAGCCTTCTGCCACTAATCAGATTTTTGTGGATTTACCACAAAATGCTTTAGAGGCTATTGAAAAAGAGTTTATGGTGACGCATATGGGAGCTATTCCTGGTGGTGAGCGCGTACGTATTGTCACTTCATGGGCAACTTCTCAAGAAGCTGTATTATCGTTTGTTTCGCTTATTGAAAATCTTTAATGGAAGATAGACGATTGCACTGTACAAGACATGAGACTTGTATTATAATAAGCTCTAGGGAATACCCTAATATACATAGAAATGGAGATTATAGTATGAATAAAAATGAATTATTAGAAAAAGTTTCTTTAGCATCAGGTTTAACAAAAAAAGAATCTGAAGCTGCAATTAATGCTTTTTTAGAAACTTTAACTGATGTATTAAAAGCAGGAGATAAGATTTCTTTAAAAGGTTTTGGAACTTTTGAAGTTCGTACAAGAGAAGCTAGAATGGGACGTAACCCAAGAACTGGTGAAACAATGGAAATCGCTGCTAGTAAAGTTCCTGCATTTAAAGCAAGTTCAGCTTTAAAGAATGTTGTTAATGGTAAATAATGAGATAAAAAAGCTGTGATGACAGCTTTTTTTATTTTAAGAAATGATTCAACATAATAATAAAAAACCTATAAAGATTTGATTAATCTTTATAGGTATTATTTTATTTTATAATGATTCCTTCGCAAGGTGCACCAGCAGCATTTGATTCATCAGTATCGATATGCATTGCTAAAGCATAGCTATCGCTGACACGGCAGACAACATCACCAAAAACAAGTGAACGGTCAGCTGATTTCACTTCAACACTGACAACATCTTTATCTTGTACTCCAAATTCTTGGGCATCAGCAGTTGTCATATGAATGTGACGTTTTGCAGCAATAACACCACAAGAAATTTCAACTTCACCAGCAGGACCAACCAATTTGCATCCAGCAGTTCCTTCGATATCTCCAGATTCTCTAATTAATGCTTTGATTCCTAATGATCTAGCATCTGTTAAAGAGACTTCAACTTGAGTTTGAGCACGTGTAGGTCCTAAAATAGACATTTTTGTTTCGCCTTTTGGACCAATAACAGTGACTTTTTCCTGACAGGCAAATTGTCCAGGTTGTGATAAATCTTTTTTGTTTGTTAAAACATATCCTTTACCAAATAAAGTTTCTAAATCTGCTTGTGATAAATGTACATGTCTAGCAGAAGTTTCGACTAAAATTGTTTTTCCCATAAAATATCCTCCTATAACATACTTATCTTACAACTTTTTTGTGTGTTTGCAAAGGAATTTGTTTCTTTTTGATAAAAAATATGAAGTTCACAAAATGAAGATATAGATTTTCAGGAAATGAAAAAGGTAACGTTTTACTTTTGATGGAAAACTGATATAATAAAAAAGAAATGTAGGTGATAAAGATTGAATCTTAGTGTTGTGATAAATTTTATAAGATCAGCGATAGATTTGATTGCAGTATGGTTTATTTTATATTACTTAATTTCAATGTTTAAGACAAATATGAAAACCATGCAATTATTTAAAGGTGTTCTTTTTATTTTGATTGTCAAAGTATTAACAAGTTTGCTTGGATTAACGACACTTAATTATCTTGTTGATAGTATTATTAATTGGGGTGTATTAGCCATTATTATTATTTTTCAGCCAGAAATTAGAACTCTGCTGGAAAAGATGGGACAAACCAAATTAGAAGTTAAAAAAGAAATAAGTAATGATGAAAAGGAAAGACTGATGGATGAATTGGTAGATGCGATTTCGACTCTTGCAAAAGAGCAGACAGGAGCATTAATTACTTTTGAAAGAGGTCAATCCATGATTGATTATATCAATACAGGAACAAAGATCAATGCCGATATACGTAGTGAGCTTTTTTTGACTATTTTCTGGGAAGGGACACCGCTTCATGATGGGGCAACAATTATTCAGGGGGATCGTGTAGCCTGTGCGGCAGCATTTTATCCACCAACAAATAAGGAACTCAGTCCTAAATATGGAGCACGTCATAGGGCAGCGATTGGAATTAGTGAAATTACAGATTCATTAACTGTTGTTGTCAGTGAAGAAACAGGAACCATTTCTTTTGCAACGAATGGTGAATTAAGAAAGATTCCTATTAAGGAATTAAGGGCATCATTAGTGAATGAATTGCAATGGTTTAAATCTAGTGATGAAGGAGGTCAAGCTCATGAGTCCTAGAAATCAAAAAAATAACAGACCTTTAAAAGATACAACAACTGACTTTTTCTTGAAAATTATTGAAAAAGAAAAAGACCAGACAAGTAAAGATACATCTAGTAAAGAAAGTGTCAATGAAAAAAAAGTGAAAGCTATTGATACGGGGGCACGCTTTTATAACTATATGAATCAGCTTTTAGATAAAATATTATCAAGTAAGGTCTCAATTACAATTTTATCTTTTGTTATGGCTGCAGTTTTATTTTATAGTGTATCAGGAAAAGATATTCTTACAAGTCCAACTTCAGGAGCAACATTAGAAAATGTTCCTGTTTATGTAGAAAATCTTGATGATTCTTTGGAAGCATCAGGCATACCTGAAAGTGTATCAGTTGTTTTGGTTGGACCATCGCTAGATATATATAAAACGAATTTTTCTAGAGATTATCAGGTTTATCTAGATTTGCAGGATTTAGATGAAGGAGATTATGTTTTGAATCTAAGAACACGTAATTTCCCTGAATCGTTACAGGTTGTATCCATTCCTAGTTCAATTAAGGTAACGCTTGCTAAAAAAGTAACGCGTACATTTGATTTAGGATATCGTTTTATTAATGAAGATCAACTGGATAGTAAATATTCGGTCAGTGTGAATCAAATGGATTTGGATACTGTAGAGTTACGAGCAAGTGAAGAAACTTTATCTAGAGTCGAAACGGTTGAGGCTTGCATTGATGTATCTGATAAGACTGAAGATTTTGAACAAAATGCAAGAATTAGAGCTTATGACAGTAATGGTGAAGAATTAAATGTAGAAATGAGTCCTGAGTCTGTCCATGTCACATGTCAGGTATCATCTTATAGTAAGACAGTTCCTATTCATGTTAATCTTGTAGGGAACCTGCCAACGGGATATCAGGTATCTCAGTATACACTGTCACAAAGTGAAGTTACAATTTTTGGATTAGAAGAACAATTAAATGAAATTCAACAAGTTGAAGTAGATGTTGATATCACAGATTTAAAATCAAGTACAACAATGACGAATCTTGCATTGAAAAAGATAGCAGGTATTAATAAATTTTCGCAGGATGCAATTGATGTCAGTGTGGAAATTGAAAAAGTCATTACAAAAAAATTCGATAACATTCCTATTAAGGTGTTGAATAATTCGCGTGATTATAAGGTTTCGTTTGCTGGCCAAGGACAGAATGCTTCAGTATCAGTAACGGGAACCGAGGATAAAATCAATACTTTAAAAGTTGATAATATTCAAGCAACAATTGATATTGATGGTTTGGATGTTGGAACACATCAGGTGAATGTTAAAATAGCTGGTGATGATGAAACATTAACAATGAAATTATTATCATCATCTAAAGTTACAATTAATATAGAAAGGAATTAGAAAAATGGGAAAGTATTTTGGAACAGATGGATTTAGAGGAGAAGCAAATATAGATTTGACAGTAGAACATGCCTATCAGGTAGGAAGATATTTAGGATGGTATTTTTCACGTTCTCATCGAGCAAGAATTGTGATTGGAAAGGATACAAGAAGAAGTTCTTATATGTTTGAATATGCTCTTGTAGCTGGATTAACTGCAAGTGGAGCTGATGTATATTTATTACATGTGACAACAACACCTTCTGTTTCTTATGTAGTAAGAAGCGAAGAGTTTGATTGTGGAATCATGATTTCTGCTTCACACAATCCTTATTATGATAATGGTATTAAAATTATCAATGGAAAAGGACATAAATTAGAAGCAACAATAGAAAACCTCATCGAGCAATATATTGATGGTTTAGCAGATCCTATTCCATTTGCTACAAAAGATAAGATTGGACGTACAATTGATTATTCAATGGGAAGAAATCGTTACATTGGATATTTAATGAGTATTCCAACACGTGCTTTTAAAGATATCAAAGTTGGTCTTGATTGTGCCAATGGTTCATCAAGTGCCATAGCAAAAAGTGTTTTTGATGCTTTAGGTGCTCAAACACATGTGATTAATAATCAGCCTGATGGGTTGAATATCAATACAAATTGTGGTTCTACACATATTGAAGTTTTGCAGAAATATGTGGTTGAAAATGGTTTGGATGTTGGTTTTGCCTATGATGGTGATGCGGATCGCTGTATTGCAGTAGATGAATTTGGACGTGTAGTCAATGGTGATTTGATATTATATGTTTGTGGTTTAGAAATGAAACAAAAAGGTGAACTTTTAAATAACACCATTGTTACAACAGTGATGAGTAATTTTGGATTATATAAATCATTGGATAAGGCTGGTATTCAATATGAAAAAACAGCTGTGGGTGATAAATATGTTTATGAAAATATGATGAAAAATGGACATTGTATTGGTGGAGAACAGTCTGGTCATATTATTTTCTCTAAACATGCAACAACAGGTGATGGTATTTTAACATCATTGAAAATCATGGAAACAATGGTTGAAAATAAGAAAACATTAGCTCAACTAACTGAACAGGTTGAAATTTATCCTCAATTATTAATTAATGTAAGAGTGAGTGATAAGGCTTTAGCTCAAAATGATCCTGATGTTCAAAAAGCAGTCAAAGAAGTTGAAGAAGCATTAGGTGATGAAGGAAGAATTTTAGTACGTGAAAGTGGAACTGAGCCAGTTGTAAGAGTCATGGTCGAAGCACAAAGTGATGAAATCTGTCATGAATATGTCTTGAAAGTTGTTAATACAATCAAAGCAAAAGGGTATGCTGTAGAAAAATAATATAATTTCACATATTATCACAAAATATTGCCATTTTATATGGCAATATTTTGTATATAATGAATGAAAGAGGTGAGGAATGTGAAATACCGTATTAATATCATAGATGATGAAAAAAATTTAAATGATCTTGTCAGAACTTATTTAGAAAAAGAAGGATATATTGTTTATTCTTTTTATACATATGAAGAAGCTTTTTTGCATAAAGATGATGATGTCCATTTATGGATTGTAGATATTATGTTAGATAAAAATAGTGGTTTTGATTTACTGAATGAAATCAAAGCTTGTAAGCCTGATATGCCTATTGTTTTTATGAGTGCCAGAGATCAGGAATTTGATCGTATTATTGGATTGGAAAAAGGCTGCGATGAATATATTACCAAGCCTTTTAATATTAAAGAATTGATTTTAAGAATACATAATGTCTTAAAACGTGTTTATAAGGATGATCCAGCCTTGATTAATATTGATGGATATGCCATTGATGAAGAAAAAAGAAAGGTTTTATTTCAAAATACTGAAATTGAATTAACGACAAAAGAATATGAGTTATTACTTTATTTTATTAAAAATAAAGGATTGGCTATTTCACGTGATCAGGTTTTATCTAAAGTTTGGGATGAAAACTATTTTGGTAGTGACCGAGTTGTAGATGATACATTGCGTCGTTTAAGAAAAAAGATGCCTGATTTAAATATTAAGACGATTTATGGATTTGGATATAGATTAGATTAATATGGAAAAAATAAAATCAAAATTATCTTTTTTTAAAAAATTATCGTTGGTTCAACAGTTGATTGTTGTATTATGTTTTGTGGGATTATTATTGGTTGCTGTATTAATGCCTATTGTTGATTATAATGTAACTTCAATTGTTGATAAGCAGATGTATGAACGTTTAACAATTTCTCAGTATTCTATCATATATAATAATATTATGCCCTATAAACAGGAAAAAGAGGTCTATCATATTATTTATGATACGTCCAATAATTCTTTTGTTCAATCTAATATAGGGAGTGTTCAGGCTGTTTATGATTTATACTCTTATCTCTTTAAAGATGATTTAGCTAAAATTGTCAATACAGATCAGGAAGTTTTAAAGAATAAAGGGGAGTATGATGAAAGAACATACTATTATATGATTACGAAAATCAATAATACTTCAAAATATTTGATTTCACTTGTGGATAGTGAATACTCTGTTTCCTTGATTACTTCATTACGTAATCAGATTATTTATATACAATATGGTTTCTTTATTATTTTTGCATTAGTGATGATTCTATGGGTTTTAACATTAATCAATCCTTTGAAAAAGATAAAAAATTATATTGATAATATTAAAGATAGAAAAGATAGTGATTTGATTATGAATCGTGAAGATGAGATTGGAATTGTTTCTAAGGCTTTGGTCGAAATGAAAGAAGATCTAGATAAACAGGAAAGTATTAAAGAAGAAATGATACACAATATTTCTCATGATTTAAAAACACCTATCGCTCTTATTCAAACTTATGCACAAAGTATTAAAGATGATGTCTATCCTTATGGAGATAAAGATAGTTCTATTGATATTATTTTGGAAAATGCTGATCGTTTAGAACATAAAGTCAAATCATTTTTATATTTAAATCGTTTGGATTATTTGCAGGGTGAAGATAATGAAATAGGATCTTTTGCTATTCAAGATTTAATTGAAAAAATTGTTTTGCAGATGGATTTCATGAAGCCAGATTTACATTTAGAAACAGAATTAGAAGATGTTCAATTTGATGGTGATGAGGAACATTGGCGAGTGGCTATAGAAAATATTATTGAAAATGCTTCACGCTATGCAAAATCTGTTATTAAAATTACGCTTAAGGAAGATTATCTGGAAATATATAATGATGGTGAAAATATTGATGAAGCCACTTTACCATATTTGTTCGATCCATATGTTAAAGGAGTGAAAGGACAATTCGGTTTAGGACTTTCTATTGTTAGTAAGATTGCTTCTATGTTCCAGTATTCTGTGACTGCAAAGAATCATGATGTTGGTGTAAGTTTTATCTTTCAAAAGAAAAAATAAAGCATATCAGTTATGACTGACATGCTTTTTTTGTGTGTGCCACGCATGGCATAAAACTTGGTGGTGAAAGTCCACTGTGGAGGTTTCGTACTACCAACCACTAGCCAAAGA
>NZ_CAXSKY010000014.1:0-69370 GCF_964238065.1 Clostridium sp. AUH-JLR23 | reverse complement strand
TATTGACGTGTTTACTGTTCAGTTTTCAATGTCCCTGTGCCCTCTCGTCGAGTGCTCATCTATAATACCATCTATCCTCTACCTTTGCAAGTCTTTTTTTTACTTTTTTTCGTTTTTTTTATTCATAGTTAGACAAAGAAAACACTATAAATTCAATTTTCCTTTTTATAATCAACAAAAAATGATATTTTATAGTTTAAAATTTTTTTATAATCACTATTAAAATATAAAATATTTCATTTTGTTTAACTTTATTAATACAATTTTAAATAACTTTATTCTTCTTTTTATACATATAGTATAAAATTATATCTCAAATAATCTTATGAACTTTCAATAAATTACTATATTATTTATACGAATAATATGTTTCTTACATGATATCAAATACTATACTAGAATTTTCATAGCCTACATACACACATTTAATCGAAAATTATTAACATGAATATATTGATATCATTTCTCAATATTATATTTTGATATCTTTTACTTTTTTAAAATATCAAAAAATGGCTAACAGTGGCTATTTGATATAATTTTCAATAAAACAATATAAAAAACCGCTTAAAATCAATGTTTGTAGCGGTTATTGTTTTCTTTGGTGGAGGCGGCGGGAATCGAACCCGCGTCCAAAAGCCGTCCCATATGAAACTTCTACAGCTTATCTTGTCGAATGAATTTAACTAAGCTACGATCCACAAGCAGTCTTTCACTTAGCGATTCTGTACATTTTCGTGGTATAAATCCAGAATCTTTATACCCTTAACCTATTAGATATGTTACCAGTTCTATAGCCATAGGTATGCTATAGGCTGATATTC
The DNA here is from genome assembly GCF_964238065.1 of Clostridium sp. AUH-JLR23. Lineage (NCBI taxonomy): Bacteria > Bacillati > Bacillota > Clostridia > Eubacteriales > Clostridiaceae > Clostridium > Clostridium sp. AUH-JLR23. The sequence continues at coordinate 68,546 of NZ_CAXSKY010000014.1, read as the reverse complement.
GCTAAAGTCTAACGTCGACTAGCAAGCGAAAGATAATTGTTGTCTGTTTCCAGATATTTTTTGTTTGCAATTAACGTATGCCCACGGCTGCCATTCCATTCAAACTGACCCCTGTCGAATCCAAGACGCCCCCATTAGTAAGCATTTTTTAATGCTCTTTCCATATCTCTTTTTGCATCTTTAGCTTTCAGATCCTGACGTTTGTCATATAATTTCTTACCTCTTGCTAAAGCAATCTCTACTTTTAACTTAGACGTATTAAAATATAATTTTGTAGGAACTACTGTTAAACCATTTTCTTTCACTTCTCTTTGTAGCTTTTTAATTTGCTTTTTATGAAGCAATAACTTTCTATTACGAAGTGGTTCATGATTAAAAATATTTCCTTGTTCATAAGGAGCGATATGCATGTTTTCAATAAAAGCTTCATCGTTCTTAAAACGAATAAAAGCATCTTTTAAATTGACATGTCCAAGACGTACTGATTTAATTTCTGTCCCTTTTAATTCAATTCCAGCTTCATAAGTATCTAAAATAAAGTAGTCATGAAATGCTTTTTTATTCTGAGTGACAACTTTCATGCATATCACATCCTTTCTATCTATGTTTTCTTGTCTTTCTATGTGACCTATTTATTTTACCCTTTTTTGTACGTTTTGTCTTTACTTTTCTATCATTTATTTTCACAATTTTTGATTTCTTTTTTCTTGATTCCATTCCCACAACTTCAAAATCAATTGTTCTTTCTTTTTTATCACAAGCGACAACTCTAACTTTCACTTTATCAGATAATTTAAAGATTCTTCCTGTTCTTTCACCAACGAGAACCATTTGTTTTTCATCATAGTGATAATAATCATCTGTTAAATCTGTGATATGTACCAAACCATCAATAGTATTTGGCAGTTCAACAAAGAAACCAAAAGAAGTAATAGAAGAAATCATACCTTCAAATTCTTCCCCAATATGTTCAGACATATACTCAGCCATCTTCATATCTGTTACTTCTCTTTCAATATCAACAGCTTCTTTTTCACGATATGAAGATTGTTCTGCTAATTCTGGAATTACTTCTTCAAAATGGGTTGTCTGTTTATAATCCTGTTTAAATAAGAATGTTCTAATTAAACGATGTCCCAATAAATCAGGGTAACGACGTATTGGTGAAGTAAAGTGTGTATAATATTCATCCGCTAAACCAAAATGCCCTAAACATTGAGCGTCATATCTTGCTTTTTGCATACATCTTAATAATAATGTTGACACAATCACATGTTCATCAGTTCCTTTAGATGCATGAATAATCGCATTTAATTCATTTGGATAAACATGTTCTAAAGATCCTTTAATCGTATATCCTAATGGTTTTACAATATTCACAAATTGTTGTAATTTCTTAACCTTTGGCTGTTCATGAACACGATAAATAAATGGTAAATCCAACCATTTAAAATGCTGCGCTACTGTTTCATTGGCTTTCAACATAAACTCTTCAATAATTTTATCAGAAGCACCACGTTTTCTTAAAACAACATCAGTTGGCTTTCCTTTTTGATCAACAAGCACCTTAGCTTCATCAACATCAAAATCAATAGCACCACGTTCATCTCTGACTTTTCTTAATAATGTCGCTAATTCCTGCATTAAAAAGAATAATGGCACAGCTGGTGCATATTCCTGCTGTAATTTTTGATCACCATCTAAAATCTTATTCACATTATTATATGTCATACGATAAGAAGAATGAATCACCGTTGGTAAAATATCATGATTAACAACTTCACCATGTTTATCAATTTCCATAATACAACTGATTGTATAACGATCTGTATTTGGATTTAATGAACATATTCCATTTGATAATTTATGTGGTAACATTGGAATCACACGGTCAACCAAATAAATAGATGTTCCTCTTTTAATGGCTTCCTTATCTAAAGGTGAACCTTCTGTAACATAATAAGAGACATCTGCAATATGAACTCCCAGCTGATAATGTCCATTATCCAATTTCTTTAAAGAAATGGCATCATCTAAATCCTTGGCATCATCACCATCAATTGTCACAATCAACTCATTTCTTAAATCCACACGATTTTCAATATCACTTGGATCAATTTCATCTGAGATACCTTCAATTTGTTCGTAGACTTCCTTAGGAAATTCAATATCTACATCATGCGCATGGACAATAGATAAAATATCTATTCCAGGATCATTACGATGTCCAATAATTTTAATAATATCGCCTTTAATTTGTGGTTTAAAAGTCTTAATTTCTACCACAACCTTATGCCCTGGCATAGCGCCATGCATATGTGCTGCATCAACAATAATAGGCTTATCAAATTTCTGATCATCTGTTTTGACAATATAGTCTTTTCTTCCACGCTTCACTTCCCCAACATAACGAAGTTTTCCACGCTTTAAAACACGCACAACACGTCCTTCTTCACGTTGTCCATGAGATTTAATCTTTTCGATTAAAACAGTATCATTATGAAGTGCATCCTTCATATTGGAATCATGTATATAAAATTCTCTATCTTCATCAATTTTTACAAAACCAAATCCACGTTTATTTAATTCTAAGACACCTTTATAATATTGAAGCTGATTAATCAAATAATAATCATTAATACGACTTCTTATAATAAGCCCTTCATCTTCCATTTCATTAATAAGTTTGATAAACGCAACATAATCCTGTGTTTCTGTCATATGAAAGTGTTCAGCTAATTCTTGAATTTTTCTTCTTGTATAAGTTTGATCAGATAATAACTCTAATATTTCTTCTTTCAATTTTCTCACCTCACTTTTAGTTTATCCAATTAATAAAAAGAGGACACATCAAAGTGCCCTAATGATTAACCCATTCTAATTAAGATTGCAAGAACAAAAAATGCAATTGCAAGTCCAACAGTAATACGTGTTAAAACCAAATCTGCTCCTCTTTCTTTTTGATGAGCAAATAGGTTAGAACTTTGACCAGTCAAAGCATTCACCACACCATCAGATTTTCCACTTTGTAATAGGCATACAACAATAAGAGCAATTGAAACTATAACGAGTAAAATATTTAAAATCATTGTCGTACCTCCTTTTCTTTTTATACATTAGCATAACAATACTATCATAATCAATATAAAAATACAATACTTTTTATGAATTCAATATTTTTGCTATTATAACACCAATTTTCTACACAATCATATCATGATATAAAAATAGAAAGTATCATATTTTCACCTTTTAAAATGATTATAATACTTTCTATTTTTGTTTTAACACCTTCAGCAAAAGAGGTGCTCCTATAATGTAAAAAAAGAAATTTCCCACTGCATGAAAAGTATCAAATAATAAACCAGCACTATAATAAACAATAAATAACGGAAACCCACCTACAACAAATTGATCCAATGACACAATAAAACCAAAAACATAGCCCATCAAAAAAGAAAATATAGCCATGACAATAAGAGGTGGTTGCTTATTTCTATGTCTATAAATATCCACAATACATTGTGTTAAAAAACATATAACAATCCATGCCAGAATTTGAAAAAAAGTCCAAATTCCCATACCCAAATACATATTAGATACAAGTGTTGTCACCAGTGTAAGCTTAATACCAAAAGCCAATCCAAAAACCATAACTGATATAATAATAATAGAAGTCACAGGTTTAATATTTGGCAAAGCCTGTAATGCAATGCGTGATGCAATATTAACAGCTGCTAAAATGCCAATTAAACTAATTTCTTTTACTTTATCCATTCGTTGTATAGATCCATTCAACCTGATCACCATCTTTTAAAACATAGCCTCCTGCTCCAACACTTGGATAAGAGCCATTGACTTTATATTTCCATCCTGAACGACTTCCATAGTCAAATTCCATCAACCCATTAATCCCTTTAATATAAACTCTCTGCCCAATTCCTGATGTCTTGACTGATATTTCATAATTATCAGCTAATATTTTTAATGCATCATAAGCACTCATATTGTCTTCATATTCTACATAATCTTGTGCTATAACCCCATCAACACCAGTAATAGATACATTAACAGAAGCCACATCTTCTACAACTTCATTTTGTTGTTCCTCTTGTTGAGACAATTCTTCTGTCTGATCAGTTGATGTTGTCTCCTGTTTTGAAGTTGTTGTTTCTTGTTTAGATGTAGTCGTTTCTTGTTTGGATGTTGTTTGTGATTGTGTTGTTGATTGAGATTCTATTTTATCTTGAGTAGCTTTATTTTCTTCTTTTTGAGAAGAGTCCTGTTCTTCCTTTTCTTCTTGTTTCGTTATTTCTTGTTGATTGGAATCTATCTCTTCTTTTTCATCACTATTTTCTATTTTTTCACTGACAACAGGTGATTTCTGATTTGATGAAAAGCAGGCATTATAAATACCTGCTCCACCAATAAACAGAAAACATACAACAATAAAAATGAGCGTATATTTTTTTGTTTTATTCAAAATACTTTCTTCCTTTCAATAAAAGTATTCCACTTCCTAAAAATAATAAACCATACCCTGTTAACCAAGAGATATCATCAGTTTGTACTACATCAGCTTTTTTTGATGTTTCCTTAACAGTTTCTGTTTTCACTTCATTTGTTTCCACTTTATTAACTTCTTCATCATTTTTATCTTGTGAATCAGTAATAGATTCTTCAGGTTTTGTTTCTGGTTGTACAACTTCACCTAAAGCAAGATATTTTTGACGTGCTTTTTCATAAACAGAACCATTAACGTAATATCCAACTGTCTGTACTGCTTGCATTGTAGCATATGAATCGCACTGTCCTTCTCCTATATAGGATGACCAGAAACTACCATCATTATTTTGGAAAGATAATAACACATCATAAGGATTACAATCATTTTGATTGTACTTACCAGCTTTAACACCTTCACTATCATATGTTAATAATCCTGCTAGTACACATGCTTGTGTATTAGCATTAACACCACTAAAACTATCTTTATAACCAGCTTGTCCATCTCTTAAAGATTGAATATATGCCATAGCACTATCAATAGTAGCTTGATATTTTTGTTGATTAACTAAAGTTAAACTTTCAATAACCCATCCTGTAATATCTAAGCTTGGACCATAACTTGAACCAAAAGCTCCATCTTGGTCAATCAATGATGCTAAATAATCAGCAGCAAGCTCTAACTTTGTTGAATTAACAATATATAATGCATAAACACCATAAACTTGATAGTTAGCATATGTAGAATTATTCTGTTTATCAAAAGCTCCATTAGATTGAACACAATTTTCTAACATCTCTACATAATTGATTCCTTGATAATTTCTAGGGTCATCTCCATGCAATGTTAATGCAATAACTGTTTGAGCAATTTCTGAAGCGTAATCAGTAGCAATCATATGCTCAATTGAAAGATTTTTAGAATCCAAACCAAGTGATTCAAATGCGAGCAAATCTCCAAATTGATCAAGACTTGTCTTCTGTGAGTAATAGTTTTTTGCTAATGCAAGACTTTCATCATATGATAATGCTGATACTGGAAAAATTTGTCCAATGACCATCATTAACATAATCAATAAACTTGTAAAAATTTTCTTCATTTTGTCCTCCTCTTCCCTCTAGACAAAAATAAGGCATACTTGCCCTAGAATTGATACTAGAACGACTTTATACTCCGTAAAGTGTATTCCAAGATGTTGGCATGTATTCCGGCTGAAGTTCATCGTCTTAGCACCTTCCCAGTTCCCCAGTGGCATTACGCTTTGACTCCCTATTACGGCTGCGGGACAGCTCAGGATTTTCACCTGCTTCCATTTTCATGAAATACTTCTATTTCCAACCAACAAATTCATAAACTTTTACGTTCATATTATATACCTTTATTTTAAGATAATAAAGAAAAAAAGAGCCTTTTACAAAGCTCTTATTCCAACAATTGTTTTTCCTAGATATACTCCAATCACGCATCCAATAATACTAACAAAAGCATATATCATTGCTATAGAGGGCATACCATTTTCTAATAGTGTTAAAGTTTCCAATGAAAATGTTGAAAAAGTTGTAAATCCTCCACAGACTCCTGTCTTTAAAAATAAATTAATGTTTGAAGAAAGATAATGCTTTTCAAATAATCCTACAACAATACCAATAACAAAAGCACCAATGACATTAGTTATCAAAGTTAAAAATGGAAAAGAACTTTTCAACGGTAATAGGCTGATAGAATATCTTAAAATTGCGCCAAGGGCTCCACCAAGTCCTACCCATAAAAATTTATCCATTATCGTTCTCCATCGCAACAACACTAAACTTCTGATCTTTTTCAATTAAAGTCACCGTTGTTGTATATTGTAATGTATCTAAAATAGGATTTATTTCTTTAAAAGTCATTTGAACTTTGACATCGTAATAACTATAATCTTCCAATCCTGACAAAGCTTTATAAGAAACCACATTAGATAAAATATCATAACGGATAACTTCAGGTAGATTTATATCTGTCTGTATTTCTTTATAATATTCATTTCGAGCATAAGCTGTAAAATCGTCTTTTTTCTCAGCATAGAAATAATCAATACCACCTATTTCTCCATTCTCTTTATTCGATAAGGTATAGTAATCACTCACAAAATAAGCAGCCACTAATTGCCTTTCTGCGGTTTTATCACCACGATTAATAGCTGTGACTAATTGATTATATATATCACTCATTAAACTTGTTTCATTTTGCGACTCTATATACTCAGTAGTCACTGGTGTCTGAGTCTCTACTTTTTCCTCATTATTCAAAACAAAAACCATTGAGAATACAATACCTATAACAAGAACCAAAATAACAGCATATTTTTTCTTGGCTTTTTGAATAATTCTTTGGTATGGTTTTGTATCTTTGATGGAAGGCAAATATTCACTTTTAATGAAAATATTTAAAATCGTTAAAAGTGGTTTATATTTACGATCAATCATATTTGTTGCTTCTACAAAAAGTTCAAATAAAACCATCAAAGCAATAAATAAAATAGTTGCTGCAACCTTATCAAATAAATAAAGATAAGAACATAAAGAGAATAATACTGTAACAGCATATAAGATTAAAACACTCTTGGTTTGTCCAAGTTCTAAAGAAAACATCAATTTATGATGAAGATGATTACGATCAGCTTCACTAAAACTTTTATGATGAACTTTACGACGAATAATCGCAATAAACGTATCCATAATTGGAACCATCAAAACAACAATCGGTGCCCCTAATGTAAAAAAAGATGAGCTTTTATAACCAAATCCAAGTAATGAAATGACTGCAATCATAAAACCAATAAACAATGCCCCACAATCACCCAAAAAGATAGATGCAGGATGAAAGTTATACACTAAAAAGCCACCTATTGCGCCAGCTAAAAGCAATGATAAAGAAGAAATATCTGTACGTCCATAAGTTAATGAAGTCAATGAAATAGTCACCAGAACAATAATAGATATACCTGCACACAATCCATCTAATCCATCAATTAAATTAATAGCATTACTAATACCTACGATCCATAAAATAGTAATAATAATAGCTAGTATATAAGACACTGATTCAGGTAAGAATGGAAGCGTGAATCCCTTTAAAACAATATCACCATAAATAATAACGACTAACGCGGCAATGACTTGACCAAGCATTTTTAATTTCGGAGATAAATCATGAATATCATCATAAAATCCTGTTAAGAAAATGATAAAGCCACCTATTAAAATAGCATTAATCTGTGTATCTGTTTTTAAGAAGATCATCGTTCCAATTAAAAAACTCATATAAATCGCATAACCACCAGTTCTTGCGATAATGCCTTTATGTATTGTTCGTTTATTTGTATGGGCAATAATACCAAGTTTTTTTGAAACCTTTCCTACTATTGGAACAAGAATTAAGCTTAATACGAATGTCACAACAAACGATAAACATATTTCTAAACTCATGATTCTTAGCTCCTTTCTTCAATTCTATATCTTTTGTTATATCATAAATATGCGATTTTGCGAAGTCCTGACTGCATTTATTTCATTTATTTATTCTTATTAATGAAAAAAATTTTCCATTTATACACTCATCATATAGACTTATCTTTTTTTTGAAGTTATTTAATTATCTCTTTAAAAATATCATAATATAATACATTTTAAATGACAAAATCTATTCTAAGCTCTTTTTTGCTTAAAGTCTATTCACAAAGGTGTTATAATGTAAAATATAAGGAGGAAAATGAATATGCACAAATTAGGTATTTCTGTATACCCTGACAAAACACCAATGGAAGAGGTATACGCATACATGGAAAAAGCTGCAAAATTAGGTTTTAGCAGAATTTTTACATGTTTCTTATCTATTCCAGATGATGAAAGAGAAAGTTATTTAGTTCAATTTAAAGATTTCATGAAAAAAGCTCATGAATTAGGATTTGAAGTTGCTGCTGATACAAATCCACAAGTTTTTGACTTAATTGGAGCAACACCTAGCAATTTAAAACCATTCGCTGATTTGGGATTAGATATTATTAGAATGGATGGTAACTTTGGAACTCAAGGTGATATTCAATTAACACGTAATCCATACAATATTAAAATTGAATTTAACGCTAGTATGGATATGGGTGTAGAACTTTTAATCAATAATGGTGGTAATAAAGATCAAATCACTATGTGTCATAACTTCTTCCCAGAACGTTATACTGGGTTAGATTTTGATTTATTTATGGACTTTAACCGTTATTGGAAAGAATTAAATTTACACACTGCTGCTTTTGTTTCTAGTAACAATGAACATACAATTGGTCCATGGCAAGTTTTCTGTGGTTTACCAACTGTTGAAATTATGCGTGGTTTACCAATTGATTTACAAGCTCGTTATATGCTTGCGACTGGAGATATTGATGATATCTTAATTGGAAACTATCCTGCAACTGATGAAGAATTAGAAGCATTATCTAAAGTGAATATGCAAGCTATTGAAATTAGAGTTGATGAAGCTGAATGTATTAGTCAAAACGAAAAAGAAATCATGTATGATTTCGCTCCTCATTGGGATCGTTATGACCATTCAACATTCATGTTACGTTCTTCATCACCTCGTGTTTGGTTCAAAGCTAAAAAGAGTGTACAAGATGGAAACATGGGAAAAGATACTCAAATGAATATAGAATCACAATCTATTCCATATAGAGATCCTGGTAAGAAAGTCTTTACACGTGGAGATGTTTTAATCGTTAATGATAATTTAGCTCATTATCGTGGTGAACTTGAAATTGTTTTAACTGAAATTCCAAATGATGGTGAACGTAATTTAGTTGCGACTGTAAAACCAGAAGAATTAATGTTACTTGATTTTATCAAACCTGGTCATCATTTTAAAATTATTAAATAAAAAATATGGTTCTCCCCTTGAATAGGGAAGAACCTTTTTATTATGTTTATTGTTTACCATCAATAGGCGCAATCCATATTTTTCCTGTTCCACGATAAACATTCACTAATCCTTCGCCTGAAGCGGCTGAACCAGCTAAAGTTTTACCTGAACGTTCTACTTTAAACTCTAAACTACCGCTCCATGCAATAGCCATGTTACCATCAACCTTTAAAACATCATCTTCTAAAGTTATTTCAATTAACTCTTCCTTTGGGCAATCAGATTCTAAACAGACAACACCAGATCCTTCAATTCCCAAATTAAATAGTCCTTCATTTCCCGCAGCAGCAGAAGACAAATTAGAACGCATGACAGCTTTATGTTTTAAATTGGCATCACATGCTAAAAACAATCCATCATCTAATACAACTGAATGATTCCATTCATCAAGATCAAGCAATAAAATATGCTTATATGTTGGCTCTAAAACCAAAATTCCTTCTCCTGTATATTCTGGTTTAATTGCTGTTTCCCCTGTAACTTTTCCACGAACTGCTTTAGATAATAAATCTCCTACACCTTTTAATCCTGTTGTGGCATAAACATTTCCAACCATCCATTGCATTGCCCCTGCCTGAACAACAATATTTGCTTTATTAATATCACAAATAACTTGTCTTTTTCGAATATTCATTTCATTACAAAAATATGCCGTTTGAGCATGATGTGGCATAACACTTAAATCACGTTGATATTCAATAACCTGAAATGGTCCACATTCTTGAATAATTTGAACATCATTATTGTTCGTAAAATTTGAAATCTTAAACATGTTTTTTTCCTCCTTTTCTTTTATTATATCTAACGGAATAACGACTGTTTTAGCTGGTATTGTTTTATTCTATAAATATAAAGAAACATTTTTAAATAAAGATAAATAATTTTTACTCAAGTTGACTATTTCCTGTCGCATAATCAATTTTTACACCAGGTTGTACATTATAAACAAATACATTAAATTCAATATCTAATCCTCGATCTTCTACTGACATAGCTTCCATTAAAACACCATCAGCAACCAAATGATTTCCTTCAAAAACGGGCGTCACGCGATAAAGAACATGATTACCTGTTTCTTGTACATAATCAGCCACTTGATTTTCAAAAGGCAGCATTCCTTCTGTATTCATGTATCTTGTACCTGTAATTAGATTTTTCTCATTTGCATTTTCACCACTCAACTGATATCCAATCAAATGACAACGATTATATAAATATTTCCCATCTATAAAATCATATCTTTTAATTTGCCATCCAGAGGGTTTAATCATTCCAATATTCCCTCTTTTTTCTGTTGGCATAGTTTCTTCACCAATATTCGCATAAGCTACACCACATCTTCCTAATGAATCTAAAGAACTATATTTTTCAAATGCTTGTGTTGTTAAATCATCATTATCAAAGTAAGGTTCATTATCATTAATAATCACATAAGGTTGACCACTATATTCTGGGACATCTTCAATACTGATAGCACTATATGTCTGCTGATGAAATTCAACACCAAGATATCCACCCAGTGCAACAACACCAGCAACAATAATTTTTATAAGTTTCTTTTTATATCTTTTTCTCATTTCGATTCTCCTTGCATGATAAAGTTAATTTCTTCAACAATTGGCTTTAATGCTTGAAAATCAACAAAATCAACTTTTTTATTATACGAATCCACCATAGCTTGATCTTCTGCAGTCATATTTTCACGTGGTTTATTTTTAGTAACCTTATATAAAAGAGTCATCATAGTCTTGTGTTTAAAGCTTAACTTTGAATAATCAATACCTCCACGTAAATGAAAAAACTTTGAGCCATGAAAAAGTTCTGGTGATAATTGTTGTTGGAGAGCATGTCTTATATTTTTTATATTTTGTTCATCTTGAACATCTGCTAAACCTACTGTCACGACAATCATTTGTGTCTGTGATGGTATCATTTTAACTATATGTTTTAATCCCTTAACTCCTCCTGCATATAATCCACCTAAATAAACAATGAAATCATCATGTATATTTTTTACATCTTCTTCGTTTTCTAATGGTAAATGTGTTAATCTTGATAATTCTTCAGCATATTGTTTTGTTGTTCCATAGTGAGAACCATATATAATAATTCCTTTCATTTTTATGCCTTCCTTCCATGATATTCATTCCTTTTTCTTGCTCTATACATACAATAAAATAGAAACCTTACTATTTCTAAAAAATCATTTTCTATCACATGACTCATTTATATCCGTTTCTTTTCTTCGTATATAAATTGTGTCCAATATTCCATTATTCTCATGAGATTCTACTAATTGTAATGGAATTGTTGAAAATCCTGTATGAAACAATGAAATGCCTGATCCTAAAAGAATTGGAATAATAGAAATATGATATTCATCAATCATTTGATTTTGCATAAGCGATTGAATGATTTGTGCTCCACCACAAATCCATATATCTTTTCCTTCTTTTTGTTTTAACTCCCTAATCAAATCGCTTGGATCCTGTAAAACAAATTGAATATTTTCTGTTGATTCTTTTTGATTATGTGTTATGACATAGCTTTGAAGTGAAGAATAAATCCACTGATCTGGTGATAATTCTGTTACAATCTGATAATATGTATTCCATCCCATAATAACTGTATCTATATTTTGAATAAATTCTGTATAAATATCTTTTGTTTCCTGATTCGAGTCCTGTCCTTGTAACCAGTCTACTCCACCATTTTGATCAGCAATATATCCATCTAGACTCATCGCAATAAATAAAATAACTTTTCTCATTCATCCACCTCAATGCATTCAAATTATAACATGTTAAATCTTTGTCGTCATTTCTTTTTATATGCAATTAATACTTATATAAATGTTCATCTTTTTTATTTTTCAAACAAAAAAAGAAGATTAATACATAGTATCAACCTTCTCATTATTGTTATTGAGCATTTGAAGCTGCGATTTTTACTTTACTGAAGTAATCTGAAATGATTTTACGAGTTGCTTCATCATATTCAAAAACTTCATCTTTATCATTACCAGTTCTAGGTACGTAAGCATTAATTCCTTCATAATCTCCACTTGCTAATTCATCCATAACTTCCTGATTAGCAGAAGTATATCCTACAAAGCTTGAATTATCCATAGCAGCTTCATAGCTACAAGCATAATTAATAAATTCATGTGCTAATTCTACATTTTCAGCATTCTTTGGAATCACCATAGCATCACTCCATAAATTTGTTCCTGTTTCAGGCATATAGAATCCCATGTTTTCATTTTCACTCATAACATAAGCAGCATCTCCAGAGTAAATCAATCCTAAAGCTTTTCTACCTTGAGCCATGTTATCAATAATTTCATCAGTTACGATTTCTGGTTCCATTGTTTCTACACATTTCACTAACCAGTTATAAGCTTCTTCTAATTCTTTTTCATCTTTTGTATTCATTGAATATCCTAAAGCTTTTAATGCCATCATGAATGAATCACGTTCAGAATCATATAGATAAATATCTCCTTTGTATTTAGTATCTAAGAAAATATTGTATCCTTCTTTTTCTAAATCAGCTTCACTGACTTTTGTTTTATCATAAACAATTCCTACTGTTCCCCAGAAATATGGAATAGAATATTCATTGTTTGGATCATAAGGTAATCCTTTGACAGCATCAACAAGCTCATCCATACATGTAATCTTATCTTTATCTAATTTTTGAATAAGATCTTCTTGAATTAATCTTTCAATCATATAGTCACTAGGAACTAAAATATCATATGGTTCTCCATTTGCGACTTTGATATACATAGTTTCATTTGAATCAAAGTAATCCACAACGACTGTTGCGCCTGTTAAATCTTCAAAACCAGAGATAAAATTTTCACCCATGTATTCTCCCCAGTTATAAAGGTGTAATTCTTGTCCGGCATATGGCTTATCTGCATTTGAATCCCCTCCACACGCTGTTAAAGTAAACATTGTTGCAACCGCTAATAAACTAGTTAATAACTTTTTCATCTTTTTTCTCCCTTCTTGCTTTAATTAGTGGTACTACATTGATAATCACTAAGACTACCGTTATCAATACTACGACAAGCGTAGATATTGCATTGATTGTTGGGTTAACTCTTTTACTCATTGTATAAACCATGATACTTAAGTTTTTAACCCCTCCTCCTGTTACAAAGTATGAAATGATAAAATCATCAAATGACATTGTAAAGGCAATTAAGGCTCCTGATACGATACCAGGCATAATTTGTGGTACTAAAACTTTTGTTAAAGCTTGCCATGGTGTTGCTCCTAAATCCATTGCTGCATCAGATAGATTTGGATCTAGTGAACGAATTTTAGGCATCACACTTAAAATAACATAAGGTATACAGAATGTAATATGAGCAAGTAACATTGTCATAAAACCACGTTCTATATGAAATGTAATAAATAGTAGCATCAATCCAATAGCTGTCACAATTTCTGGATTCATAATTGGAAAATCATTTAACTGCATCATGACTTTTTTAACAATCTTGCTTGATTTTGATAAACCAATGGCACTAATTGTTCCTACTATTGTCGATACAATTGTAGCAATCACAGCAACTGTAATTGTGACATATAATGATTCCATCATATCTCTATTTTGGAAGAGTTTTTCATACCAGTTTAAACTAAAACCAGTAAAATGTGTTAATGATTTACTTTCATTAAAAGAGAAGATAACCATAAATACAATTGGTAAATAGAAGAATAAAATCATCAGAACCATTAAAATTTTACCAATAATTCTCTTATCTTTTTTCATGATTCCTGATTCCCTCCTCCACTATTACGTTCATCAATTTTTCTAATTGCATACATACAAATCATCATAATGACTGCCATAATCATAGAGATTGCACTACCAAAGTTCCATTCTCCAACTGTAATAAATTGATTTTCAATAACGTTACCAATTAAGAAGAACTGTCCTCCACCAAGAAGTTTAGGAATAAAGAATGAACTCACTGCTGGTAAAAAGACAAGTGTTATTCCACTGACAACTCCTGATAAAGATAATGGCAAAGTGACACGTAAGAATGTCTGGACTCTGTTCGCCCCTAAATCAGCACTGGCTTCTAATAATGATTTATCCATCTTACATAAAGATGTATTGATTTGTAGAATCATAAATGGAATAAAGTTATAAACCATTCCAAGCAATACAGAACCTTCTGTATATAACAACTCCATATCTTTGAGTCCAAAGAAACCTAAAATTGTTTGAGCTATACCCCCATCAGAAAGAATTCCTATCCAGGCATATGTTCTGACTAACATATTAATCCACATTGGTAAAGTAATAGCTAAAACAAGAATATTACGAACACGATCACTGCTTCTTGCAATAAAATAAGCAACTGGATAACCTAAGACAACACAGATAATTGTTGTCTTCACAGCAATCGTCAATGAACGCCATAAGACAAGTAAAAAGTCTGGGTCGGTAAAAAACTTTTTAAAATGATCCAAAGTAAATGTAAAGTTAATGATATCATTTCCACTTGTTGTTAATGAATAGAAAAGAATTAATAACATTGGTAATAAAATCATTAAGATCACCCATATCATATAGGGCCATGCTAATTGTGAAAAACGTTTCATTCTAGAACCCCATCTTTTCCATGACATGAATATCTTCAGGGAAGAATGTTAAACCGACCTCTTTACCTTCTTCCACATAATCTGTTGTATGAATCTTTAATTCTCTACCTTCTGTTGAGAAAGTGACTTTATATGTTCCTTCTTCAATATGTTCAGGATCAAAATCATAATCTACATAAATATCTACAGATTCATCTTCATCATTTAATTTCCATCCTTGAGCATTTGCCCATGTTTTTAAATCTGTATCTAAGGCTACGGATTCATCAAGTTCATCAACTGTCTTAAAGAAATTGAATGCCATAACCCCTTCATTCGCTCTTTCATTTTTCACAACAGGTTGATTCACAACAATGATCTTACGTTCTACTGATGTTCCACTTGAAGTCGAGAATGTCACTGCATATTCACCAATTTCTTCTTTTAAATCATAATCAATCTTGCTGATAGAAATATAATCATCTGTTTCAGGATTCCATGCCTGTGCATCAGCACGCGCAATAATTTCAGCATCATCTAATGATTTGACATCTTCAATATCGACATAGAAATCATTGGCACTGATTTTTTCTTTTCCGTTTTCAGATGTCACATCACGATTTCTGATGACATGCATGTTCACAGTTACACTTGTTCCTGGAACAGTTTCAACCATAACTTCATAATGTACACCTTTAAAAAGAACACTTAAGACTTCTCCTGTCATTTTTCCATCTTTGACATCGACAATATCAATATCCTCTGGACGAATCACAACATCAACAGGTTGTTTATCTTTAAATCCAAAATCCACACAGTCAAAAACAATATCATCAAATTTCACTTTATAATCTTCTAACATGACAGCTGGAATAATATTACTTTCCCCAATGAAGTTAGCGACATATCTATTTTCTGGTTCATTGTAGATTTCCTGAGGTGTTCCAACTTGTTGAATTTCCCCATCCTTCATAACAACAATCTTATCTGACATAGTTAAGGCTTCTTCCTGGTCATGTGTAACAAAGATAAAGGTAATTCCAACTTCCTGTTGAATTCTTTTTAATTCATATTGCATTTCTTTTCTTAATTTTAAATCCAATGCTCCAAGTGGTTCATCTAATAATAAAACCTTAGGTTCATTAACAAGTGCTCTGGCAATCGCTACACGTTGCTGTTGTCCCCCTGAAAGAAGTGTAACGTTTTTATTTTCAAAACCTTCTAAACCAATGAGCTTTAACATTTTCATAACTTTTTGTTCAATAACGTCTTTACTCATTTTCTTAATTTTTAATCCAAAGGCAATATTTTGATAAACACTCATATGTGGGAAAAGAGCATATTTTTGAAAGACAGTATTTAACTCTCTTTTATGTGGAGGAACTTGACTAATGTCTTTTCCATCAAAAATAACTTCTCCCTCAGTTGCATCTAGAAAACCACCTAAAATTCTTAGTAATGTTGTCTTTCCACACCCACTAGGTCCCAGTAAAGTCACAAACTCATTTTCATAAATATCAAGATTGACACCTTTTAAAACAATTTGTCCATCAAATTCTTTCACTATATTACGAAATTGTATTAACTTCTTCTTATCCATAATCATACTCCCTTCTTTTAAAACATTGGTGGTGTTGTGACCCACAATATTTTGGCATCACTTGAACCATTATTGATAAAATAATGACTTTCTTTACCATCCATATAGAATGTTTCTTTTGCTTTTAATCTATATTTTTTATTCCCACGAACTAAAGTGACATTTCCTTTTAAAATATAACCGAATTCTTCTCCATTATGACATTCCATTTCTTTACTTCTTTCATGTCCATGAATAGTTAAAAGAATTGGTTCCATTTCATTTTTCTGAGCATTAGGAATAACCCATTCAATCGTATATTCGTCTTTTTCATCCACAAAGAAATCCTGTGTATGAAAGACAATCTTTTCTTCCTGATCAGATTGAAAGAACTCAGAAAGATTGGTGCCTAGTGCCTCTAACAAATCTTCGAGTGTAGAGATACTTGGACTGGTTAAATTTCTTTCGACTTGAGAAAGAAATCCTTTTGTGAGTTCACTTCTTGAAGCCAACTCTTCCAAGGTCAAATCATTTTTAATACGTAAATCCTTCAATTTCTTTCCAATGTCCATATAAACCTCCATGTCACTATACTAAACTTTAAATTCAAAAAATCAAACAACTTTATTATACATATTTCTACCCCTAATGCAACAATAAATTTCATATTTTTAAAATAAAGTTCATAAATATTAAACTTTTTTATCAAAATCAATTTGAATATATATAATAAATTCATTATAATAAAAAAGTAAAGGAGTATAGATTATGCACACATATACACATCAAGTTCAATATTATGAAACCGATAAAATGCAAATTACACATCATTCTAATTACATTCGTTTTATGGAAGAAGCACGTATTGATTTTTTAAATCATATTGGTTTTGGTTATGATAAGATGGAAGAATTAGGTATTAGTTCTCCTGTTATAGGCATTCAATGTGATTATAAAAAAAGTACGACTTTCCCTGATCTTATTAACATTGAAACAAATGTTTCTGCATATAAGGGAACACGTCTAGAAATAGAATATACGATGAAAGTCAATGATGACATTGTAGCTATTGGGAAAAGTTTACATTGTTTTCTGAATCAAAATGGTAGACCTATTATTTTAAAAAGATTTTTACCTGAATTAGATCAAATTTTTGTTCAGCTTCTTAACGAGGATACAAACAATGTTGAGTGAACTCTTTCAAACTGATGGCTTTCATACATTGATATATCTTACCTGGTTTATTTTGCCTTTTCTCTTTGTGTTTTCATTAGCTTTTGGCATTAAAAATGAAGTACACGAAAAAACTGGCTTTAACTTTGCACTATTAGTTGCCAGTATATCCTTACTTTTTATGTTTGCAATGATATTATTTATGTAGATTTTATATGAGCAGAATGTTTCTGCTCTTTTTATATTATCAATAATACGAAAAAACTAGCTTTGATAGCTAGTTATTCATTAAACATCTTTTCTAATTGTATAGCCACTCCATTTTCCTGAACACTTGGACATATGATTTCTGCTCTTTTTTTAATATCTTCAATAGCATTTCCCATCGCAATAGGATGTCCAACTATTTCAAACATTTCTAGATCATTAGGACCATCCCCAAAACAGTAACTATCATTCACATCAATATTCAATTCATGTAGAACATCTAATATACCTGTTGCCTTAGATACTTCATTAGAATAAATTTCTAGGCTATGATGATCTGGATGCAATTCGTAAGAAAAAGATTGAAAACATGAAATCGCATAATCTAACTCTTCCTGATTTTTTGTCCATGCTTCCATTTTAACTGTTCTTTTTATAATATCTTCTTCATCATATTGATAACATAAATTATGAAAATCTATATTACAATGAGAATAGAAATCTAATAAACATTGGTTTGACTGATTCAAATAACAAAGTGTTGGTGTCTGCAAAATATATTCAATATTTTTAGACTTTAAACACTCAGTCAATTCTTTAACCTTTTCTGGATTTAAATATCTTGCTGTTAAATCTTTATTATGATATTTCACATTAGCCCCATTTGCCAGTACATATCCATCAAACCCTATTTCTTTTACATTTTCAGCAATGAATCCATAAGGTCTACCACTTGCAACAAAACATAAATGTCCTTGCTTTTGAACTGATTTAATTGCATTTTTCACTTCATCAGTAATACGTCCTAACTCTGGACAAAACAATGTTCCATCAATATCAAAAAATATAATTTTCCTACTCATTTAATCCACCCATCCAAAATGCTGACATGCTTTATAAATGCCATCTTTATCAGCATCATCTGTAATATATGTTGCTTTTGCTTTTAATTCATCAATAGCATTTCCCATCGCAATAGAAGTCCATTCATCACGAAACATACTCAAATCATTCTTCTCATCACCAAAAACAACAACATCCTGATAATCTCCACCAAAATGATCAACAATAGCTTTAATTCCTACTGATTTATCTCCTGGTTCAACAAATAAATATTCTTTATGGAAACGACACCAAGGTAATTGCTTTAAAGTTTCTAGTTTTTCTTCTTCTGGAGAAAAACAAGCCACATAAACTTTATAGATTTGATCATAATTTCTTGGATCCAAGCCTTCTTCAACAACTGTATCCATATAAATATCATGTGTAAAATCATAAAAGCGATTATCTGGTGCTAAACGTCTTGTTTCATTATCTGGTGATATTGCCCAAATGAATCCTTTTTCTTTACATTCATCAATTAATGCTAGACACTTATCATAATCTAAAGGTTTGATTTCAATTAGTTTTTCATTGATAGTGATTCCATTTCCCCCGTCACTCACCATATTTTTAAATCCTAATTCTTTCATATGATTGACTGCCATTGCATAACTTCTACCTGTTGCAATAGCAACAAAATGTCCTTTTGCTTCTAATTCTTTAATTGTTTTTCTCGCTGATTCAGGAACATATTGGTCACCCGGAGTTCCAACAGCTAAAGTTCCATCAATATCAAAGAAAAAATACTTCTTTTTCCCCATCTTTATCACCTCAGTCATCTATTTTAACAAAATCATATAAAAAATCTATTTTTTTACAGATAAAGAAAAAACTATTATTTTCAATATTTTATAAATGATAAAAGATATTTAAACTATTTATAGAATTGATTTTATATTTGAGTCAATATATATATCATAGTATAATTGAAATAGAAAAAGAATAATACGCCAAGGAAGGATGGTACGAAAAAAGAAGGCAATTCTTTCCATTATAGATACAGTCATAAAGGTAAAAATGACATATAAGATTGTATGAAGAAATAATTAAAATTTCTCTATGACTATTGATAATATTATGAATATTCTTATAACAATGATCAATGCAGTATATTTCACTCATATTGTAATCATTCAGTTGAAGAATACTTAGAAAAAGATGTATCCATTCATAATATTTAATTATATCATTTCAATGGAAAACAATTCTATGATTCAAATAAATTGATTGATGATTTTGCTAATACTATGGTGGAAAATAATAATCATTCATATAGAAATAAGTTCTACTATTTTAAACTTGATGATTATAACTTATATATAGCTCTTATGAGCTATAGTTCAATGATTAAACTTTCTAAAAAACTTATAAAAAATAGTAGGATAATGGGAATAAAGCTTGTCGAGGTAAAAATGTAATATGAAAAAACGTATAATAATAGTTTTAGGTTTTATGAGTCTTTTGATAATTGGATTTTTGTTTTCACAATTATGGAGATATAATGACTATAATCCGTATTTCGTGGAGAATTATGATGGCTTTGATTTTATTTATAATAAGGAAAATGAACCTGTTGGTGTTTCATTACAAGATGATACAGAGTACATCTATTTTCTAAAGGAAAGAGATTCTAAAGCGTATATAAATGATTATAATAAGAAACAACATGAATATAATTGGAAATATGAAGGATATGAATGTGAAGTTGAGCTGATGAGTAGCACTTCATTATGGATATACGGTAAAAAAAGTATATATGTATTTATCAAAACTGATGATTTTTGGATTAGAAGATATGTTGACTGTTCAAATATACAGAACAGTTCAGATTTTGAAAATATAAAAAATATTCAAGACATAGTGAATCCGTATATTACAAAAATGATCAACATATATGAAAAATACCATCAGCAAATTATACAAACTTATCAAAATGGCAGTGAAGAATTAATGCGCAGTAAAGATGAATTAGTCTAAGATATGGATGGTGGTTTTATGAAATTTATGAGTCCTAAGATGAATAATTTATGAATTTGTGTTTTAGGTCTTTTAGCACTATTCTAACAAAACGGCGAATATCACTTTTCGTTTATGAATGATTCAGTTATGTTGCTAATGATTGTTTTATTTATAGGTTTTGTTTTCTTTCCAAAATCATGGTTTCATTGTATTTGAGGATTATTAATGGGATTTGCAGTCAGTATACCTTTATTATTGGAAGTATTTAATGGAACAAATAATATGATTGCTATTGTGTTTGATTCTATTTTATCATTCTTGATCTTTGGTTATTTTGGTTTCCTAATTTATAAAAAGTTAAAAATCAAGGTTCAATAATATTCTATGATTGATTTCATTGATTTTGTCAATGAAGACATTATTAAAAATAACTCAACCAAATATCTTTAAGTCATAATAAAAATGGGCAATAATCATCATTGTCCATTTTCATATCATAAGTTTATCATTTTTTATTCTCAAAATTCACATAAAAAAGCTGTACGCATTCACTTTTAAAAGCTATTTCGTTACAGCCTCTTTTATTAACTATTGTAAATATTGAGTGTTTTCTAACATAACACCACATCCTTCAGCGACGCAATCAAGAGCATTTTCAGCTACAAATACAGGAACTCCTAATCCTTCTTCTAAGAATTTATCTAAGTTATGAAGTAAAGCTCCTCCACCTGTTAAGAAAATACCTTTATTAACGATATCAGCTGATAATTCTGGTGGTGTTTGTTCAAGAACTTGTTTTGTAGAACGTAAAATTGTCATACAACATTCTTCTAAAGCTTCTTGAGTTTCTTTAGCATTCAATTGGATTGTATGAGGTAATCCTGTAACTAAATCTCTACCTCTTACATCCATTACTTCTTTTGGATCAGCTTCATAAGCACTACCAATTGTCATCTTAATTTCTTCTGCTGTACGGTCACCAATTAATAATTTATATTTATCTTTAACATATTTAATTAATTCAGCATCCATTTTATCTCCAGCAATCTTTAAAGATGTACTTGTAACGATATCACCTAATGAAAGAACTGCAATATCAGTTGTTCCACCACCGATATCTACAACCATGTTTCCTGATGGTTTAGAAATATCTAATCCAGCACCAATCGCAGCTACTTTTGGTTCTTCTTCGATATAAACACGTTTAGCTCCACATCTTAATGCAACATCCTGAATAGCACTCTTTTCAATTGAAGTGATATTTGATGGACAACAAATTAAGATAGTTGGTCTTGAGAAAACTCCTTTTAAGTTAAGTTTATTAATAAAATGAGTTAATAATATTTCAGTAATTTGAAAATCTGCGATAACCCCATCTTTTAAAGGACGAATAGCTTGAAATTTACCTGGAGTTTTTCCAAGCATATCTCTGGCTTCTTCTCCTACTGCGATAGGTTTATTTGTTTCAGTATTGATAGTTACAACAGAAGGTTCATTGACAACAATACCTTCACCTTTGACATAAATAAGGATGTTAGCTGTTCCTAAGTCAATACCAATTTCCTTTGATAATTTCATTGAACATTCCTCCTATAAGCATTTCTATTGTATCATTTTTCCTATTAATTACAAGAAAAAATTATTTCTATATCAACATAATTTTTATCTTTTTCAAAACACTTTCTTTTCCTCAATGATAATATACCAAATGTATGAAATTTATGTGAATATTTTAAAAAAATTTAGATTCCTAAGAACCTAAATTTTATTTAATCATATCAAGTGTCTGTCCAATAAATTTCTCTGGATTATACAATTGATCTCCTTTTTGAAGAATAAAATGTAAGTGATTTTTTAAGTCAGCTTCATAAACATTCTCACCACTTTTACCAATCACATCACCTTGTTTGACTTCTTTATTTAATTCTACTGATACTTCTGATAATGATTCATAAGTTGTAGAAATATTATCACTATTGGTAATAGTGATAACCCAGCCAAGTACAGGATCATTTGTTTTCTTTGTAACAGTACCACTGATAGCTGCCAACACATCAAATTTTTCATTCTTATTGGCATAGTCAATACCTTGATTAGGACGATAAACATCTTCAAATAATATTAAGGACTGTTCTTGCTTTGTGGCATCATCATCCTTATCATAATAATATCTCACTATCCCTATACCATCTTTAACCGGTGATTTTAAAGTTTCTACTTTCTTTTCTTCAGTTTTGTTTTCTTTTGTCTGATTTTCATCCACTTTGACAACAGTTTCATCTTCAAAATTTTGAGTACGTTCATCTAAAATATTTTGAACAATCCCAATACCACCTAAAAATAAAGCTAAAGCTAGTGAGATTCCTAATATCTTCTTATAATGAAAAGATCTTTTCTTCATGTTTTCACCTCAACTTAAGTATGAACAAAAGTTAAGAGTCTATACTTTCAATTTCAACATTTTGATAATAATGATGTAAAATCTCTTTATAACTTTTCTTTTCTAAAGCCATAGCTTGAGCACCATATTGACTCATACCAACACCATGACCATTGCCATGCGTAATAAAAGTATAACCTTTTGATGAAAACTGAATTTGAAAACACGAAGATGGTAGCGATAGTTTTTCTCTGATTTCTCTACCTGTATATGTTTTTTGATTAATAGTGACTTTGTCAACATAGCCACTTGATGTATGGGATGTGATTTTGATTTGTTCAGGAACAACATTAAATATATTGGCTAATTGCTGTTTGGTAAAAGTCTGACTCCTTGTATTATGAGGATCAATACTTGTATCCCAATGACTATCAACCGATTTAAGATAGGCCACTTCTCCCGTAAAATAATCTTCACTATTAACAGTTTTACCATTACTGCTAGAAAAAAACAATGCAGAAATATATTCTCCCTGATATGTCATAACTTCACCTTTTGTTTCTTGAATTGCTTCTTCTATTTTCTGTTTATTTTGTGCATATTGTTTTCCCCATTTTTTCTTCATTTCATCATCATCTAAATAAACCTGTGAATTGGTTGTATTATCAACTTTTAAATCCCTTGATAATACAAAAGTACGACTGGCTACTGCCTGTGCCTTGAGTGCCTCCTTTTCAAAACTGACTGGCATTTCCCCGGCAATAACTCCTATAAGATATTCTTCTAATGGGATGGATACAACCTGATCAGACATTTGAACTTGTACATTTTTTTCCTTTGTTTTCACTTGATATTTTGAATGAATCCAAACCATTGCATCCTGATAATGAAAACAACCGATCACTAATAAAATAGAAAATATAAAAAGAAGTTTTACATATATTTTTTTCATCATTCATATATATGTTGAAAACTTCTTATTTAGAATTGAAAACTTAAACTTCCAAAATCCAATATAAAAGATGCAAATAAATAACCTAAAGCTATTGATGTAACAATAAAGAAAATATGAAATTCTCTTTCTTTACCTTTTCTGATGTATTGATCAAAGCGAAAACAACTTAAACCAATCATAGCAAGAGTAATCGAAACAATATACACGATAATACTAACAATATGATACATAGAAACACCTCTTTTTCTTTTACATTATAATCATTATTTTATATAATAACAACAGGAGGGACTAATTTATGGACTATTTTCAAATATCAAAAACAGATTTAAAGGCTTCTCGTTTAGCTTTAGGTTGTATGCGTATTGCTGATAAAAGCCTAGAACAAGTCGAAGAACTCGTTCAAACTGCTTTAGATGCAGGTATTAACTTTTTTGATCATGCTGATATTTATGGTGGAGGAAAATCAGAAGAAATTTTTGGTGAAGTTTTAAAAAAGCACCCTGAATATCGTGAAAAAATGATTATTCAAACAAAATGTGGAATTGTTCCAGGGAAACGCTATGATTTTTCTAAGGAGCATATCTTAACAAGTGTTGAAAATTCTTTAAAAAGATTACAAACTGATTATATTGATATTTTATTATTGCATCGTCCTGATGCCTTATGTGATCCAAAAGAAGTTGCTGAAGCTTTTGATGAATTATATGAAAGTGGAAAAGTGAAATATTTTGGTGTTTCTAATCATACACCTTTACAAATAGAACTTTTACAAAAATATACTCAACACCCATTAATTATTAATCAATTACAGTTATCTATCGTACATTCTGTTATGATTGATTCAGGAATGAATATGAATATGAAAGAATCATGGGCTCAAGATAAAGATGGTGGTGTTTTAGATTATTGTCGTTTACATGATATCACGATTCAACCTTGGAGTGTTGTACAGGCATCATGGACAGAAGGATGTTTTATTGATCATCCTAACTATGAAAAACTTAATTCTGTCATGGAAAAACTAGCAGATGAATATCATGTGACAAAGAGTGCTATTGCAATTGCATGGTTACTTCGTCATCCAGCTTGTATGCAACCTATTATGGGAACAACTTCACCTGCTCATTTAAAAGAAATGGTCCAAGCGTGTGATATTCATTTAACACGTCAACAATGGTACGATCTTTACCTTGCGAGTGATAAGCCTCTTCCTTAAGGAGAGTCTATGATTATTGAATTAAAAACTTTAGATCAAATTGATCCCTGTCAATTAGCATATCATGCTAATGAAAAAAGTATTGGTACGTATTTAAGAAATACTTTTCCCTATCCATATACATTAGATCATGCTATGTCTTTTATTACTCATTCTTTACAAAATCATGGTCTAGATTTTGGAATTGTTGTAGATGGTATTTGTGTAGGTTGTATTGGTGGAACTTTGCATAATGATATTTACGTCCATAATTGTGAATTAGGATATTGGTTAAATCCCCTTTATGCTCATCGTGGTATCATGCGACAAGCTGTACGTTTATTTTGTCAGCATGTTTTTGAATGTTACCATATTCATAAAATTTATGCTGAAGTCTTTGTAGAAAATAAAGCATCATGTCGTGTTTTAGAATGGAATCATTTTGAAAAAGAAGGTTACTTATTTGAACATGCCTATAAGAACTTTCGATATCATGATGTCATCATTTATAGTTTAAGGAGAACAACATGGAAATAAGAAAATCTCATCTTGATGATGTACAAAGAATTATGACACTTATTCATCAAGCTCAAAATTATTTTAAACAACAAAATATTGATCAATGGCAAGATGGTTACCCTCAATCTTTAGATATTATTGAAGATATTCAAAAGAATAATAGTTATGTTATTGAAGATCATGATATTATTGGAACAATGTATTTTGCTATTGAAGACGAGCCAACTTATCAAAAGATTCAGGGACAATGGTTAACTCATCATAAGCCTTATGCTGTTATTCATCGAATAGTTGTAGATGAAAGTCATAAGGGTCAAAATATAGCTCATCAATTATTAGAATATGCTATTCATGAATGTCAACAAAACCATATTCATAGTATCCGCATTGATACCCATGAAGATAATTTATCTATGCAACGTTTTTTACAAAAACATGGTTTTCATCAATGTGGAGAAATTACTCTATTAAGTGGTGACTTACGTATCGGTTTTGAAAAAATATTAGAATAATTATAGATAACCTTCATACAGTAGAAGTATGGAGGTTATTTTATGAACTACTTTATCAACAAACCTTATCCAGAAATGACTGATATAAAGGAAAATCCACAATATGCATCTTTAATGTTATCTAATTTAGCTGGACTCTATTCGGAAATGAATGCTGTTAGTCTTTATTTTTATAATCATGTTATTTTAAAAGACGTTTGGCCTGAATTATCTGTAGCAATGGAAAAAATCAGTATTGTTGAAATGCATCATTTAGATATCTTTGCTCATTTAGCTTATCATTTAGGTGCAGATCCTCGACTTTGGGATTGTCAGCAAGGTTGTCTAGAATACTGGTCACCTGGATATAATGTCTATCCTAGTCATTTAAAATCTTTATTAGAAAATGCGATTATTCAAGAACAAAATACAATTGCTATATATCAACAACAAATAACCTGTATAAAAGAAAGAACAATCCAAAAGATTTTGCATCGTATTATTGAGGATGAAGAATTACACATTCAAATTTTTGAATATTTTTTAAATGAATATTTACAAAATAGTTCCGAAATAGAAAAAGGAAGATTTATATAGAAATACGAAATCTATATAAACCTTCCTTTTCTTATTCGATAGGTTCTTGATAAAATCTTCCTGTTACACCTTCAGAGTTGATAATATTAATAAAAACATGTGGGTCTAATGCTTTAATCAACTGAACAACATCTTTCACTTCATCTGCTCCAACAACAGTATATAACATTGTTTTATTTTCTTTTAAATAACATCCTTGTCCTTCAAATTGTGTTACACCATGATGTGTATATTCTAATAACTCTTGTCCAATTGTTTCCCCTTCTTTTGTAATAATTAATAAAGTCACTTTATGATCTCTACGATGTAATCTTTCTATGACTTGTGTTGAAACAAACTGGAAAATAATTGAATACATGGCTGCTTCAAATCCAAATAAGAAACCTCCTGTTGTCAAAATAACAACATTAATTCCAAATACAAAATTCCATGATGGTTTCTTTAATTTATTTGATAAATAGACAGCAATAAAATCAGTACCTCCACTTGATGCTTTTCCATATAATGCAATGACAATAGCTATACCATTTAAAATACCCCCAAAAACTGATACAAGTAATGGATCATATGTAATAGGTGTGACTGGTATTAAGTCGACTAAAAATGAATTGAGAACAATCATTAGTACTGAATAACTTGTAAATTTCTTTCCTATTATCTTAAATCCAATAAATGCTGGTACAGCATTTAATGAAATATTAATAAGAGAATAAGGTAATTCTAATTGAAAAAAAACACTACATGATCTTTGAATCAATAATGATAAACCTGTAAATCCTCCTGGTATCAAATTCCCTGCTCTAACAAATGATTTTATATTGATAGACATAATAATGGAAGCAACAAGTACACATATAAACGAAGTAATATGTTTTTTCCATTCTTTTTCATTTCTTGTCTTGGCATAAACCATTATATTTCACTCTCCCCTTTAAAACGCCTCTATTATACTATTGTACAAACATAAATACAATATGAAAAGGTATCGCTTTACAGCAATACCTTAACTTTTTAAGCGACCTTCTTGAAGGAGTCTTAATAATTCTAAATTTTGTCTGGCACTACCAGTATAGTTCTCAATTCCATTTTTTTGTGCTAAATCTTTTCTCGATGCAAAAGATGAATCAACTCCTATCTGACTCAAAGCATCTACCAATGAATCTCCACGATATGTTGGATGAGATAAATATCTGAGAGTTCCTGTAATACTTTCATTATTCACCCATCCAAGACCATTTCCTATCAAGTATGGATTTCTCACATTAGGAACAACTCTTGTAATAGTACCATGATTCATATATGGAACTAAAGGAACACTACTGTCTGAAGAGATAAAAACATGATTAAATGTTACATGATCTCCTACCTGATAGTTTTGTTGTGGTACTTCTGGTTCTGGTGCAGGTTCTGGGTTTGTTTCAACATTGAAGTTGTTATATCCACCAGCTTTAATTTCTGTTGGAAAATCACGATATGAATGATTTCTATCTACAGGTACACTTATTCCTTCAACAAAACCATGATTCGTATATTGCCACATATCAAATCCTTCTACTCCTAATTCTTCAGCATAGCGAGCAACCCATCTTGTATATCTTTTAAATGTTGGACCAGTTAGTTTTGTTGTCCACCAATAATATGAAGCATAGAATCCTGGGAAATAATTATGTTTAGCAAGCTCATCAGCCCAGACTCTTGCATTTTTTTCAATTTGATCATTTGTTAATCTTCCTATACTCGGATCTTCTAAATCCAAATAAATAGGATATTCCATCTGATAATCTTGAATAAGTCTCATAACATGTCTAGCTTCTGATAATGCCGCCCTTTCATCAGTGGCATATGAATAAAGATAAACACCAAAAGGAATACCTAATCTTGTACATTCATCAGCATTACGTTTAAAAGTAGGATCATCTTGTCCAGGCAAATCCTGCCCAAAGCCACATCTCAAAATTGCAAAATCAATATGATTTTTAACAAGTTCCCAATTGATTTCACCTTGATATTGTGAAACATCAATACCATCTTTAACCATTAACTCACCTCCTCAAGATACAATATGTTCTTATAAAAAAAATGCCTCCACATTTGCCATAGTTATAACGACTTTCTATTATATGCTTTATAATATATAAACATGTATGAATTACTGACTTTCATAAATTCTATGAATTGGTATTTTTTTTAGAGTTTTTTATGTTATAATGTTTTTTACAGAGGTGATTAATTGAATGAAAAAATTAGGTATAAGTTTTTTAGCTTTTTGTTCAGTATTTGCTATGAGTCTATTTCCAATAGATGTTCATGCGACTGATTTTGAAGGACAGGAAGATAAATATATTAAAATTTGTTCTTCAAATCTAACAAATTCTAATAAAAAAGTATGTCAGGAATTTAACAAATATTTAAAAGAAAAAAATCAAGATTTAAAAGAAGAGATTCAAGATACAAAAGATGATTTAAGTGAAACTAATGATAACATTGAAGAAGTATCTAAAAAGATCGAAACTTTAAATTCTCAAATAGATGAAAAAAACAAAGAAATTGATTATATGTTAAAATCAATCGAAAAAATAAAGAAAGACATTGCAAAGAAAGAAGAACAAATGAGAGAACGTTTATATGTTATGCAAACAACATATAACTCTAACTGGGTTTTAGATTTCTTATTTGGTTCTGAAGATTTCTCAACTTTCTTCTCACGTATAGGAAGTGTTAATGATATTACAGCTTATGAAAAAGAGTTAGTAGAAGAACTCACACAACAAAAGCAAAATCTTGACACACAACAAAAGTCTCTAGAAACAGCTAAAGAAAACTTAGAATCACAGAAAAAATCACAGGAAGCTTTACAAGAAAAATACATAGAACTGAAAACTGCACAACAAGAAAAAATTAAAGATAGTCAACAAGAATCTAAAGAAGTTTCCTCTGCACAAAAGAAAATTGATGCAGCTTTATCTGAATTGATTTCTCGTGCTCCTAGTGGTGGTGGCGGTGGTGGATCATATGTTCCAGGTGATTCAGCCGTAGGAAATGCCATTGCTCAAAAAGCTCTAACAAGACTGGGTTGTCGTTATTGGTGGGGTGCAAATGGTCCTAATTATTTCGATTGTTCTGGTTTAGTTTATTGGGCTTATAACCAAGCTGGCGTAAGTCTTGGTCGTACAACTGCAGCAGGATATGCTGGTAGTGGAAAAGCTATTTCTCGATCAGAATTACAACCTGGTGATGTCATTACATTTAGTTATGGTAGTGGTGTTGCTCATATTGGTATCTATATTGGTGGTGGAAGTTTTGTTCATGCTTCTGGAGAAGGTTCTGGAACTGTTGGACAATATCCTGATCAATGTGTTAAAACTGCCCCATTATCTGGATACTGGGAAAGATATGTTTATAATTATAGAAGATTATATTAATAGCAAAATAAATATCCAATAGTCTACAAACAGGGTAATGAAAATCATTTTTTGATCATCATTACCCTTTTTCATTTCATTGATAATACATATATTCTTCACCATCGTGATAAATCTTCTATAATAAGTATAGAGATTTTAAAATTATATTGTAAAAAGTAGATATGGGGTGACACTATGAAACAATTATTGAATAATACAGGTGTTAAAATTTTTTTAGGTATAATACTCAGCATCATTTTAGGTAAAGAAATTGTTTATAGTTTTATATCAAACATGAATGGTACTGACTATATTCTTAAACAAATTTTAGCTATGCAGATTACAATCATTATCTTAATCATTACTTTTGGTTTTATTATATTAAAGAACATAAATAAATAGAAGTCATTTATAAAAAACAAAGAGAATCAATTTTGAAGATACTATTATTTTTTTATCAAAATTCAAATTAAAGAAAAGAAGCTGAACATATCAATTTTTAAAAAGATATTTTGTCACAGCTTCTTTTTTATTCCAATAAATTGCATATAGCAATTTATGCTTTTAGTTTTAATTTATTCATTATAACGATTAATAGTGTTCCTATGATCAGTGAAATCATTAAACTAGAGATAAAATAAATTGGATTATTAATGAGGAATATTGTCCATATACCACCATGTGGGAAAGCTTGACCACATTGAAAATACATTGATAATGCGCCAGCTATGCTTGATGCTATAATACATGGATATTTAACAGCGCTTTTATATTTTTTCATATATGGAATAGCTACTTCACTGACAAAACACAATCCATTTAATAAACAAGACCATTTCTTTTGTTTATCTTCTTGATCAAAAACTTTTGTTGTTAACATTGTTAACCATATGATCAATGGTGGCATCATACCAGCTAACATAACTGCTGACATCATATCATATCTACCTGTAAAGATACCGATAATACCTATTGTGTAAGCAATCTTATTAATTGGACCACCTAAATCAATGGACATCATCATACCTAAGATTGCACCAATAATAACAATTACAATACTATCTAGATTTTGATTCAATAAACTGACATAATCAATAAAATATGGGGCTAACATATAAATGAGAAAACTTAATATTGTTGTTCCTATAATAGGTACAAATAAATTTGGAGTTAAACTTTGTAAATCCTTTGGTAAATATGAAAACAAATGTGATAAGCCTAATGCTAGATATCCACCTATGAATCCTACTAAAATCCCTTCTATAATATTACCCTGCACATTAATCAAAAAGATGGATGAAATCAAAGAAACAACAAATCCCTGTTTTCCTGCTATACTATCACCAATAAAAGCACTGGTTATTGGAATTGCAATATTAATAGCAAGTGATGCAATATAATACATGATAGTTAAATATTCCTGATCAACATCCATATTCTGTAAGTACGGAATAAGACTCAT
This sequence comes from Clostridium sp. AUH-JLR23, assembly GCF_964238065.1. NCBI lineage: Bacteria > Bacillati > Bacillota > Clostridia > Eubacteriales > Clostridiaceae > Clostridium > Clostridium sp. AUH-JLR23. Next base: position 36,677 of record NZ_CAXSKY010000014.1, on the reverse strand, counting down.
TAATATACCTGAAATCATTAAGATAGGTATAATCTGTGATATACCATTCATGAGATGTTGATATATTTTTCTAGTTCCCTTCTCATTACTTTCTTTATATAATTCTTTGCCATGATAAATTTCTGCTTTTTGCTGTAATGCGTTTTTTAATAATTCTTCAGTATGATCAATCGCTTTTGTCACAGGAACTTGAATAACATATTTATTTTGAAATCTTTCCATCTCCACTTTCTTATCTGCCGCTACAATAACACATTTTGCATTTTCTATATCTTCTTTTGTTAATTTATGTTGAATACCACTTGCTCCATTTGTTTCAACCTTTATGGATATATTCATTTCTTTTGCTTTCTCTATTAATGCTTTTTCTGCCATATAAGTATGTGCTATTCCTGTAGGACATGCAGTTACAGCTACTAGATCAATATTATTTTGAACAACATTGTGATCTTTCATTGTATCCATATTTTGAAATAATAAATGAATAAACTCTTGTTCATCTTGACTATTAATCAATTGCTTAACAATATCTTCTTCCATTAACATTTGACATAGTTGAGCTAATATCTGTAAATGCTGTGATCCACCATCTTTAGGTACAGCAATCATAAAAAAGAGAGAGACTGGTTTTTGATCCAATGCTTCATAATCTATACCATTTTTGTTAACCATTGCTACTAAAGAAGGATAACAAACTGTTTCACTTTGAGCATGAGGTATTGCTATCAAATTGCCCACTCCTGTTGATGATATCTTTTCCCTCTCTAAGATAGCTTTTTCAAAAACGAACTTATCTTTGATATGTCCACATTGAAAGTGTTTTTCTACCATTTCATGAATCGCTTCATTTTTATCTTTTGCGTTTGAATTAAGAATAATACTATCTTCTTTTAATAAATCTTTAATATTCATATTCGACCTCATTAATTGTTTTTAATAAAAGTTCAACTTCATCAGCAGTCGCTAAGTTTTTTGAAAATGCACTTGCACTTCCTGTTGCTACTCCCATTTTAAAAGCTTGTAGATAATCTTGAGTTTTGACATATCCTGCAATGAATCCTGCAACCATTGAATCTCCAGCACCTACTGAATTGACAACTTGACCTTTAGGTGCATCACAAAAATAGACTTTTCCATTTTCACATACAAAGAGTGCTCCATCTCCTGCCATTGAAATCAATACATTTTTTGCACCTATTTCTTGAAGCTTTTTAGCATATTTAACAATGTCTTTTTGATTAAAAAGTTTCACGTGAAACATTTCTTCTAATTCATGATTATTAGGTTTAATTAAAAATGGTTTATATTCTAATACATTCATTAATAAATTTCCTGTTGCATCAACAACAACTTTTATTCCTAAATGATTAATCTCTTTCATGATATGAGCATAAATATCATCAGATATACATTTTGGTATACTTCCTGATAAAACAAGTATATCCCCTTTGTTTAATTTTTTTATTTTTTCAATAAGCTTTGTTAAATCAGTTTCATTAATCATTGGTCCATTTCCATTAACCTCTGATTCTTCATGACTTTTCATTTTAAAATTAATACGTGAATAACCATTTTGAACATCAATAAAATCTGTATGTATACCATTTTCTTCTAAATGACTTTGAATATAGGAACCTGTAAATCCTGCAATAAAACCTAATGCCTGACTTTCAATTCCTAAATTATTTAAAACGATTGAAACATTAATTCCCTTTCCACCAGTTAAAATATATTCATTTGCTGTTCTATTGACTTTCCCTAGTTGAAAATCATCTACTTCAACAATATAATCAATTGATGGGTTAAATGTTATTGTATAAATCATATTTATTCCTCCTTTTTTATATGTTTATTATACATAAAATATAAAAAAAAGAATATATTTCTATATTCATTTTTTATGATATTCATTATATATAATATTTTTGGATAAACCTCTTTCTTTTGCTACTGCTTTAATAGCATCCTTAGTAGTTAAACCATTTTCGATATACTCTTCAACATGTTCTTCAATACTCTGATCAAAAGTTTTTATATCTTCTACATTTTCTTCTTGATTACCTTCTACAACAATGACCATTTCACCTTTCATATCATCTATAACAGATAATATGTCTTCAATTGTTCCTCGATTAATTTCTTCATGCTTCTTAGTTAATTCTCTACATAATGCAATTGAACGATTTCCTAAAATCTCTAACATCAATTTTAGTGTCTTTTTAATACGATGTGGTGCTTCATAAAAAACAATTGTTTCTCTATAATTTTTAAGTTTTTCTAACTCCTTCTTCTTATTCTTATCATTCCTATCTAAGAAACCATAAAACATAAATGGCTGAGGAGCAATACCTGAAACAACTAATGCATCTAAACATGCATTAGCACCTGAAACAGGTACAACATTAAATCCTTCACGAATAACCTCTTTAACAAGTTCATAACCTGGATCGCTAATTGCAGGATATCCAGCATCACTAACCAAAGCAATATTCAAACCACTCTTTAAATCATTAATAATTTTAGGTATTTCAATCATTAAATTATGTTCATGATGAGAAACAAGTTTTGTTGAAATGTCAAAGTGGTTTAATAATTTAATGGTATTGCGTGTATCCTCTGCAGCAATATAATCGACTTCTTTTAAAGTTTGTATAGCACGATAAGTCATTTCATTCAAATTACCAATAGGTGTCGCTACAATATATAGTGTAGGTAATGAATTTTCAAAACTTTTTTGTCTATTCATTGATATCTTCTCCAAACATTTTTCTTATTTCATTCGTATAACTACCATCATCATTATGAGCATATAATGGTGATTCAATTTTCAATCCTTTATTTCCTTTATACATACCTTCAATTAAAAAGATATGAGAATCCTTTCCAATTTTAGGATAAACAAAGCGAATACGTTTAGGTTCAATATCATATTTTTGCATGATATTAATAATTTCAATCATACGATCAGGACGATGAACCATTGCAAAACGTCCTTTATTATCCAAAATTCTTGCTGCTGATTGAATAATTTCATCTAAATTTATTTTAATTTCATGACGAGCTATTTTAAGGAACTCATTATCATTAAGATTACTTCTTTCATCAACCCTAAAGAATGGCGGATTACATACAACCAATTTTACTTTAGAAGCATTCTTTACATAATCCTTAATATCTGAATGTATAATTTTAATCTGATTCTCTAAATGATTTAATTGAACATTCTTCAAAGCCAAATCTACAGCTTCTTTTTGTATTTCAATCCCTTTTATTTTCTTGTCAGTTCTTAAACTCAACAAAAGAGGAATGGCAGCATTATTCGTTCCAAAATCAATAATTTCATCTAAATCTTTATTAATTGTACAAAAGTGAGCTAATAAAACAGTATCCAAAGAAAAGTTAAACATATCTTTTCTTTGGATAATCTGCATATTTTCATAAGCCAATAAATAATTAACGACTTCTTGGTTCATGTTTATGCTCTCTAGGTGGTAATATTTGAATTTCATCTAATGATACAAATGAAATATTACCATCATGTTCAATTTTGACTAAATCACTTATTACATTTAAACCAGTCACTTTTACAATTTTATTATCGTATTTTACTTTTGAACCAATTTTAGGAAATCTTTGTTTTTCCTTTGTATATGTATCATCTTCATATTTAAGACAACAAAGCAATCTTCCACATGCTCCTGATATCTTATCAATATTGATTGCAAGCATCTGATTTTTTGCCATATTAATAGAAACACCATCAAATTCTCCTAAAAATGATGAACAGCAAAGTGGTAAACCACATGATCCAAGTCCACCCACAATCTTAGATTTATCACGAGGTCCAATTTGTCTTAATTCAATACGACATTTAAAAACACTTGCCAACTCTTTCAACAATTCTCTAAAATCTACACGTGTTTCAGAAGTATACATAAATATAACTTTTGAAGCATCAAGTGTATATTCACAACTTACTAAATGCATGTCCAAATCATACTCTTTGACAATCTCTTTACATATTTCTAAAGACTTTTCAGCCTTTGCTTGATTATAAGCAAATAGTTCCAAATCTGCACGATTTGCAACTCTTTTAATTTTTTTCAGTTCAGTATCAAGATTAAATTCAGAAATATGTTTTAAATCTGATACCAACTCTCCTAATTCCAACCCTCTTATTGTTTCTACAACGACTTTATCACCTTTATAAAGATCTAAATCAGTTGAAAAATAATAAGATTTTCCAACATTATTAAAACGAATAAGAGCTAATCTTTCTTCCATAAGTTCTCCTTTCTATATTCTAAACATCATACTATCCATTAACAACATAACATTGGCATTTGTACTCAATAAATATTCTGTATTTAAAATCAAATCAATTTTATTAATAATATTTTCATCACTATCATTTATTCTTTTATATAGACTTAAAAAAGATGGATAAGTGAGATTCATAGAATGTTTCACGTGAAACAAATCTCTTAATGCTAAAACAAGCATATTCAAAAATAATTGAATGTTCTCTTTTTCTTTAAAATCTTTTAATAAATGAGTCTGAACATTAATAATTAAATTATCTCTGTGAAAATAAAGATCATCAAGAAAATGATAAACTTCAAGCTTTAGTTTTTCAAACATATCAGATTCAATATATTTTTGACATTCATCATAGCTTGTAAACAATTCAGATAAAATATTGATATCATCTTCCAAGATGTCATCTCCCTTTAACTCTTCTTTCAGTAATTTTTGAGAAACAGGTAATAATTGAATAACTTGACATCTTGATTGAATCGTAGGTAAAACACGATTTAAGTTTTGACAAGTAAAAATAGCATAAACACCTGAAGTTGGTTCTTCAAGCATTTTTAATAAACTATTCATTGCTTCAATAGTTGAATTTTCAATATTTTCCATTAAATATATTTTTGACTTTCCTTCTAAAGCAGATTTAGAAAATTGTTCTTGAATATATTCAATATGTGGTTTCTTAATTGTTTCTTCAAGTCCATTACAATAAATAAAATCCCCATAATTATGTTCATCAATACGTCTACATTCATTGCAATGATCACATGCGAGAACATCATTTTCACAAATCAAACTTTTCGCAATAAAATGAGCTGGTTGTCGAGCATTCTTCCCTACTAATAAAAAAGCATGTGGAATTTTATTGTTTTTAAAACTTTTTGAAATAATCTGATATAAAATAGGTTGTTGTTGTTTTAAGATTTCTTTATAACTCATAGAATTTCTTGAATTCTTGATAAGACTTGATTAAAAACTTGATTTACATCTAGTGAAGCATCTATTTTTACAATACGTTCAGGAAATTTATCACATAAAGTTAAATAACCTTGATAAACTTTTCGATGAAAATCAATATTCTCTAAATCCAACCTATTTACTTCTCTATCCTTATTTGCATATACACGTTGGAGTCCATCTTCCGGTAAAATATCAAAGAAGATTGTACGCTTTGGTAAAATGTTTTCAGTCGCAAATAAATTCATCTGATAAACTTCGTCAATACCAATCCCTCTGGCAATACCTTGATAAACCATTGAACTATCAACATAGCGATCACAAATCACAATATATCCTTTTTCTAATGCTGGAATAACCTTTTCAACTAGATGCTGTCTACGACTTGCTGCATAGAGTAAAGCTTCTGTTTTTCTATCCATATTTGTATATTTTACATCATGTATAATATCACGAATTTTTTCAGCAATTTCAACACCACCAGGTTCTCTTGTTAAAACAACATGATACCCTTCTTTTGTAAGCGCTTCTTTAATCATTGAGGCAATAGTTGTCTTTCCACTACCTTCTCCACCTTCAAAAGAAATAAAAACGCCTGACATATTAACACCTCATTTCTTTCTCTATTATATAAAAAATTAATCCAAAGATAAAGTTTTATTTCTTGACAATTAAAGGACAACTTTTAAAACAATGCAAAGTATAAAGCCAAAAATATCAAATATAGAAATAATAAGAATATTAAATATATTGAGTGATAAAGTTAAATGAGTTATTGAGGAAAAAGCATTAAATATAAAAATTGAAATAGTTGCCATAAGCAATCTCATAAAAATGCGTGTTACTTTCAACAAAAAAATCACCTCATTTTAATATATGAGATGATTAGATTTTTTTTCTTCCTTCTAATGATTTTAATAAAGTCAATTCGTCAGCATAATCTAAATTACTTCCTATTGGTAATCCATTAGCTATTCTAGAAGCTGGAATATTCTCTTTTGAAAGAAGTTTAGCTAAAAATAAAGCTGTTGTTTCACCTTCACGTGTAGGATTTGTAGCAATAATAACTTCTTTAATATTGTCATTGAAACGTTCAAACAAAGAATGAATATTTAAATCATCAATTGTTTTACCATCCATAATGGATATAGTTCCATGTAATACATGATATAATCCATGATATTCTTTCAATTTTTCCATTGCAAAAACATCTTTAGGTGATTCTACCACACAAATAGTTGTCTGATCCCTTGTTGGATCCTGACATATATCACAAATTTCTCCTTCGCAAATATGTCCACACTTCTTACAATAATGAATTCGTTTTTTCAAATTTAATAAGGCATCTGAGAATCTTTCAACTTGTTGTAAATCCATTGAAAGAACATGATAAACAAGTCGTTCAGCTCCTTTTGTTCCAATACCTGGTAACATTTTAAAACATTCAACCAGTTCTTCAAAACTTTGTGGATATTCCATTATAGAAATGCTGATACATCAACACCATTTGTAACTTGATTTAATGTATCTTCCCTTTCTTTAGAAACTTTAGCTATTGTTTGATTAATAGTTGCCATTAATAAAGCTTCCATATTGTCCTGATCTTCTTGCATTAAAGAAGGTGCAATATGTAATTCAATAATAGAAAGATTCCCTTTCATCTTTCCAACAATCAAATCATCCTGACTATTGAATTCAAATTCTCTTTCATCAAATTCCTTCTTTGCTTTATTGACTTTACGTTGCATTTGTTGCGCTTGTTGTAATAAATTTCCAAAATTCATATTAATCCTCCTTAAATTCTACAATATCTTCTCCAAATAATTGAATCGCAAATTCTTGTGCTTCAGTCATATCAACATGATCTAAATCATGACTATCTATATGCTTTAATGTTAATTCATGAGGTTGAGGTAATTGACCTTTTCTCTTTAATTCAATAAAATGGCTACGCATTTTCAACCACTCATCCTGCTGAATAGCTATAAAACGATACTCACTTCCTAAAACTTCGCTAAGAAAAGCACTTAACTGTTTATAATTCTTATAATAATTAACAGCATTAACAGATGGCTGATATTCAAAAGAAATAATAAGTCCACCTTCACATGCAGCTACTGCTGTTCCATCACATAACATACTTGCACTTTTAGCCATGTTCAGATTAGCTAAATATCTTTTAATAATTGGCCATCTTTCTTGAATACTTTCCAATATTGTTCTTTTGGCTTGAACAAGGATATTCATAATATCAGCTTCATCTACTTGAATTTCATCATCAACAGTTGGCTCAATATCCTGCTTCTGTTCAAATTCAAAAGTAGGAATATCATCATTTTCATGACTTTCTAAAGATGAATCATCAATGCTTTCATCAATAATCTCTTCTTGAACAGGTTCTTCTTCTATCATATCATGATGATCTTCTTCAACATCATGATGGTCCTCTATAATCACATCACTTTGTTTAAGTTGTTGAATAGGCTGTTCAGGTACTTTTACAGTTTCCATATGAATAACTTTTTCATCTTTTATTTGATTACACATTTTTAAAATAGCTAATTCAAAATAAACGGAAGGATTGATTACTTTCGCATATTTTTCACTGGCATCCATTAAAATATCAATAAAATCTAATGCTTCTTCACAACCCATATACGGTACAATTAAATCTAAGTAATATTTAGATAAAACAAATAAAATAGATTCATCATGTGTATTACGATAAATAACAACATCTTTTAAAATATCAACTAAATCTAATGTTAATCTTTTAATATCTGTTCCATTCATTTTCATATCATCTAATAATGATAAAGCTTTTTTCATATCTTTAGAAAGAATTGTTTTTATAAAATCAATCTTATTTTCTAAAGAAACAATTCCATATATCTGATTCACATCTTTTACAGTTAAATGTTGATCATTATAAGCAAGACATTGTTCTAAAATAGACAATGCATCACGCATTCCACCATCAGCCAGTTTTGCAATCAATTCCAATGCCTCATCATCACATTCATAATGTTCCTCATTAATAATATCTTTCATACGATGAACAATATCTTGAATGCTTAATTTAGTGAAATCAAATCTTTGGCATCGAGAAATAATTGTCGGTAATATTTTGTGTGGTTCTGTTGTTGCAAAAATAAATATAACATGAGTTGGAGGTTCTTCTAATGTTTTTAATAAAGCATTTGAAGCACCTGGTGACATCATATGAAATTCATCAATAATATAAACTTTATATTTTCCTTGTGTTGGTGCGTATTTGACCTTTTCAATAAGATTTCTCACTTCATCAACACCATTATTGCTGGCAGCATCAATTTCAATAACGTCTGGATGCGTACCTAAAGTTATCTGTTGACAATTCTCACATTGATCACATGGTTTAGGAGAACCTGTACAATTAACAGCTTTTGCTAATAATTTAGCAATTGTTGTTTTTCCAGTTCCTCGTGGACCACAGAATAAATAAGCATGAGCAATTTTATTTTCATCAACAGCATGTTTTAAAGTTGTAATAATATGTTCTTGTCCAGCAACATCTTCAAACTTTTGCGGACGATAAACACGATATAATGTCTTATATGCCACCTCTATCAACTCCTTGTCTTGTCACATTATAACATAAAAAAAGATATCTTTCGATATCTAATTATTATCCATGATTAACATTAAAATATCAATAAAGATATTAACAAAATCCAAATACAGTTCAAAAGCACAAAACAATATTAATCCTTCTTGGTATTCTTCTGACGATTGTTCATACATTGTCGAAATCATTTTGAAATCATATAAAGTAATACCTGTAAAAATTAATAAATCTAAAAAAACAATAATATAATAAAGCATTGGTGCCTGAATAAACAATAAAATGATATAACCAATAATCATGACTGGTAATACTGATATACAGACTTTAGCGATATTTGAAAAACTTGAAGTCGTATATTTTGTAATGGTATATAACAAACCAAAATAAGCACATGTTAAAGCAAATGCTAAAGCTGTTATATAAATAGAAACTGATGCTAATATAAATGAAAAAATAACACCATTAACAATTGAATATAAGATAAAAAATCTTTTAACTGATGAAAATGATAATTCATCTATAGGTTTGTCTATCTTTTTATTTAATATCCATACAAATGCGATTTCAATAATAACTGAAATTATCAAAACTGGAAAATAAAAAGGTATTAAAGCATAGATAATCCCTGAAAAAATCACTAATATGGAAGTTATAGCCGTTATGCCTACGCCAAAGAAAACCCATTTGATAACTTCAGACAAGAATTTTTCATAATTCATTTGTTTCGTTAACATCTTTTGATCCATATATCTCACCTCTAAATATAGTATATCATATTGATATGGATAAATGATGAAAGTCTATAAGATAATATCAAAACATATGCTTAAGATAAAAAATCTGCATTAATGATTTCTTTTTCCTTTAAAATATTGGGACAATAATAAACAGCATTGTTTTTCTAAGATTCCTGAAATCACTTGAGGATGATGATTAAACTCATGATTTGCTAAAAAAGTTGATAATCCATGCCATCGTTGTCCTTTAGCAGCAAAAACAACTTTTTCTATACGACTTTGAATAATAGCTCCACTGCACATAATACATGGCTCTAATGTTGAATATAATGTACAGCCATCTAAATGCCAATTGCCTAATTTTTGACAAGCTTCTCTAATTGCAATCATTTCAGCATGTGCCGTTACATCATGGGTAGATTCTTTTTGATTATAAGCCTTTGCGATAATCTCACCCTCTTTAACAATAATAGCTCCAATAGGCACTTCATCAATGTCTCTTGCTAAACAAGCTTGCTGATAAGCTATTTTCATATATTCTTCATCACTCATAATCTCACTCCTTAGAAAAAAGCCACTACACATAAACGGACATTCTTAATGCTGCTACCTTCCGGTCCTGACATGGTTCGAAGCCGCCTATTGTAATGGCAAAATCTATTATAGCATATTTCTTATACAAATCAATAAAAAATTCTATTTCCCAATAAATCCATCTTTTCCTTTATAAAACTTCAACTTTTGATGATAAGTTAAATAATTCGTGTTCTATTGTTAATGTTTTAAATCACTACGATAGTTTTAAAAAGGATACTGTTAGTTCATATTCTTCTCAATATTAAATAACCTTCTAAACACCAAAATTATCTAAATGATGTCTTTATGACTGTCTTGAATATAAATTTGATATGTACGAATATTCAAATAAAATCATTATTTATCTTTATATATAAACTTAAAAATTATACAATAATATATATCACTCAATATAAAGGAGATTTATATGAAAACAATAAAAATCATTTTTTTTGATATTGATGGAACACTTATTGATATGAATAAAAAACAAATATCTCAAAAAATGCTTGAAACATTAAAAAGATTAAAAGAAAATCAAATCAGAATCTGTTTAGCAACTGGTCGAACACCCATGAGTTTACCACATTTTGATGGGATTGAATTTGATGCTTTCTTAACTTTTAATGGTTCTTATTGTTTTACAAAGGATCAAGATATTTCAAACTTCCCTATTCCATCTTATGATGTTCAACAAATTATTCAAAATGCCAAAAAACTACATAGACCATTATCCATTGCTACAAAAAACAGAATTGCCAGCAATGGAAAAGATGATGATTTGGTACAATATTTTGACTTTGCCAAAATGAAAGTAGAAGTTGCTGATGATTTTAATGAAGTCGCTAAAGATGAAGTTTATCAAATAATGGTTGGTTGTAGAGAAAAAGATTATTCAATTCTTATGGACAATGTAGAAAATGCTAAAATTACAGCATGGTGGGATAGAGCAGTTGATATTATTCCTGCTCAAAGTGGTAAAGGTATTGGTATTCAAAAAAATTCTTGACTATTATCAATTAGATGCATCACAGGCTCTCGCTTTTGGTGATGGAAATAATGATATAGAAATGTTACAAACAGTAGGGACAGGTGTTGCAATGGGAAATGCTTCATCACAAGTGAAAGAGATTGCTGATGATATATGCGGTCATGTATGTGATGATGGTATTTATCACTATTGCCTTTTACATCACCTTATATAAGATCTAAGCTGCATCTTTGCAGCTTTTTTTATATCTTTATAAAATAAAAAAATGCCCCGGATTTTTATCCAGGACACCATGTCATTTTTGAATCTTAACCAATTCTTTCTTTTCCACCCATATATGGTCTTAAGACTTCAGGAATAGAAATACTTCCATCTTCATTATAATTGTTTTCAATAAATGCAATTAATGCACGTGTACTTGCTAGAACAGTATTGTTAAGAGTTGCGACATAATATGTTCCTCTTTCACCTTTTGTACGAATACCTAAACGTCTAGCTTGAGCATCTCCTAATGTAGAACAAGATCCGACTTCAAAATATTTCTTCTGTCTAGGTGACCATGCTTCTACGTCACAAGATTTGACTTTTAAATCAGCTAAATCTCCACTACAACACTCTAGTGTTCTTACAGGAATATCTAAACTTCTAAATAATTCAACAGTATATGACCACATTTTATCATACCATTCCATAGCTTCTTCTGGTTTACATAAAACAACCATTTCCTGTTTTTCAAATTGATGTACACGATAAATACCACGTTCTTCAATACCATGAGCACCAACTTCTTTTCTAAAACATGGTGAATATGAAGTTAATGTAATTGGTAATTCTTCTTCATTAACAATCTGATCTTTAAATTTACCAATCATACTATGTTCACTTGTTCCAATTAAATATAAATCTTCACCTTCAATTTTATACATCATAGCATCCATTTCTTCAAATGACATTACACCAGTCACAACATCACTTCTAATCATAAATGGAGGAATACAATAAGTAAATCCTTTATCAATCATAAAATCTCTGGCATAAGATAACATTGCTGAAGAAAGTCTAGCAATATCACCCATCAAATAATAGAAACCATTACCACTTGTTCTTCCACTTGCTTCTTTATCTAAACCATTTAATTTTGTAATAATATCAGCATGATATGGAATTTCATAATCAGGAACAACAGGATCTCCATATTTTTGAATTTCAACGTTTTCACTGTCATCTTTTCCAATAGGTACACTATCATCAATAAAGTTAGGAATTTTCATCATCACTTCTTTTAATTTTGGACCTAATTCAACTTCTTTTGCTTCTAATTCTTTTAAAGTATCTGCCATTTCACTGACTTTTCTTTTATTTTCTTCAGCTAAATCTTTTTTCCCTTCACGCATAAATTGTCCAATTTCTTTAGATAATGAATTACGCATAGCTCGAAGTTCACTTGCTTTTGTCAGAGCTTCACGATATTCTTTATCTAATTCAAAAGCTTCATCAACTAAATGTAAACGATCATGCTGAAATTTCTTTCGCATATTTTCTTTTACAGCTTCTGGATTTTCTCTTAGTATAGCAATATCAATCATTTTTCATTTCTCCTTTTTCAATAAAATAAAAAGCACCTTTCACAAGGGACGAATTTATCGTGGTGCCACCCTATTTCTTATCAAAATGATAACTTTTATGAGATAACGGTTCAACCGGAAGTGATTAGCTTCTCTTATTGGTAGATTTCAATGTTTCCTCATACTGATTTACACCAACCATCAGCTCTCTATCATGATTTCACATTTACTTATCCAATGCAACGATTTGATATACTGATTATAGCATAAGACTTGATAATTTCAATAATTATTTAATCAAAGAATACATTATCATGTCATGAAACTCACCATTTTTAAAGCCGTTCTTACGTAAAATACCTTCTCGTTCAAAACCACATTTTTCTAAGACTCTTTGTGAGGCTGGGTTATAATCAAAAGGAGCCGCAAAAATTCTCTCTATATCACTATGTTCAAAAACATATTGACATGTCTGTTTCACAGCTTCACTCATAATACCTTTTCCCCAATAAGAATATCCTAAATAATATCCTAATTCTGCACTTCTACGATAAATATCATCTTGTCTTAAAACAGAAATACTGCCAACAACTTGTCCTTCATACTCAATCGCAAAAGCAAAGATTTCATTTTCATCAGCAGATAACATAGCATCTATATAATCATAGGCATCCTGTAAATGATATGGGTAAGGTATACGATCTGTTAAATTATTTAAAACTCTTAAATCATTAATAGATTGTTGTAAATCTTGAGCATCTTCTCTTTTCCATTTTCTAATCAAACAAGTCATCCTCATAACACCTCTGTTTCTTATAAAAAATTATATCATTTTTAATAATTACAAACAAATGAATCAGTATATTGACAATTAAAAATACATAAACTATAATAAAAATGTAAAAGGAGCAACCAATAAACGGTTATGCCTTGGATTTTGTGAAGTAAGAATAACTACCTCAACTTTTCCAGAGACAGAGGTAGTTATTTTTTTATGCTCTTATCAATAATAATAAGAAGCATTTTCACAATCAAACTTATTAATGTCACAAGGAATGTCAGCATTCCTAATACTATCGTGATCATTTCATAAGATGTCATGTCAATCACCTCCGTCATTCATATTTCCATCAAATTGATGGATATCTATGTTAACGAAGGATTACGTACCTTCGATCAAGACGACCAAGGCATAACCACCTACCGCTATTGTTGCTCATATGCATTATATCATTCATAAATATCGTATTCTATAATGTTTAGAAAGAATGATTTTATTTTTGAAATTTACTTTTAGCAAATATCAAAACAAAAAATAAGCTCGATTATGAGCTTACTTAACTGTTATAAATATCTTCGTCTAACATATTTTCTTTTTTGGCAACGATCACTGAAGTTGCTGAATCTCCAACAACATTTAATGATGTCACAAGCATTTCAATTGGTCTATTGATTGCTAAAATTAATGAATAAGCCAATAATGCCCCATCATTTGTATATCCCATACCAGTCAAAATAGTAAATAAGATAACAGCTCCTGCTCCTGGTGCAGCAGGTGTTCCTACTGATGCAATTAAAGCAAGAAATGCAATGACTGCCATAGATGTTAAAGATACATCATAACCAGAACTTGCTGCAATAAAGATAGCTGCAATAACTTGCATGATGGCTGTACCATCCATATTGATTGTCATTCCTAATGGTAAAACAAATGAAGCTATTTCATCACTTACACCCAATTCATGAACTGTTGTTTCTTTATTTAATGGTAATGTTGCTGCACTTGATGATGTTGAAAAACCAAATAAAGCAACTTTTGGTATTTTACGCATAAATGGTTTTGGATTGATTTTTCCCATCACCATTAAATAGATAGGATAAGCTATAAACAGATAAACAAACAAAGCAAATAGAACTGTTAAGACATAAGCTAAAGCAGGTAATAAATAATCAATTCCATAGATTGCAAATGTTCTTGTTAATAAACAAAATATTGCATATGGTGCACATTTTGTAATTATAAATGATAAACAAACTGAAATAATATCACTACATTCAATTAATAATTTCTTTAATGTTTTTGTTTTATCTTTTAATTGATTCATCGCAAGTCCAATCGCTACTGCTAAGAAAACAACTGCTAAAACATTACCATTATTTGTAAATGCATTAATTAAATTATTAGGAATCACTGATACAATGATATTTAATGGATTAGAACCTACAGCTCCTTGTTGAATCACTAAGTTATCAGCATGTACAGCATTAAATGCTCCTAAATGATAAACAATTGAACCAATAATACCAGCCCATATTAAAGCACAAACTGTTGTTATAAGGAATGTTCCTATTGTTTTAGAAGAAATTCTTCCTAATTTCTTTGTATCTGTAATAACACAAATAGCTAAAATAATAGATACAAATACCATTGGAATAATAATTAATTGTAATGCATTTACAAATAATTGACCTACAATATAAAATAAACCAATTGCACTATTAGCGCCTTCAGCAGTAATATCTTGAAATAATACATTATTGATTGTATTCCATAAAGCTTCCTGCCCATTCGTTAATAAATTTTCTCTTAATAAAATACATCCAAACCCTGCAATTAAACCACAAATTAAAGCAATAATCATTTTCTTCGCTAATTTCTTACCACTTTGACTTGAATTCATATATGACCTCCCATTTCTATATCCAAACTTCTAACATTATACTATAATATCGTTATATTTCAACAAAAAATGACAGAACTTTAAGATTCTGCCACTTTTATTTCAATTTTATAATCATCTGAAGATGAATACATTGATTCTACAAATGTTTGTATTGTTTCTTTAGCTTTATTTTGAGCTTCTTCCAATAATCCTTTTTCTTGTGCTTTACTTTCCATGCTCTTCTTTTGATCTATCGCAAATTGATTATAATCAGTAATACTAATCTGATTAAATATATTTTTTGTTTCATCAAAAACTTCAATACTTTCCTGATCAATTTCATGAGATAGGATTTTAGCTTGTGGTATTGTTATATCAATATTTTGACCATGAACATTGACTTCTACTAAACTCATATCAATACCAGCCTTAATTTGACCATCATATGATAAAATGAAACTCTTTGTTGTAAAAGGGACTTTCCAACCATAAAAAGTCGCCTGATTTTCATATTTTCCCATATTGGTATAATTATATTCTACACTTGCTAATTCGCTAATACCTTGAATTTGTTGTGACAATAAATCACTTGTAATGGCTGTTGGTTCTTCACCACTTGGCCATACTTTTCCAACAAAAAAGAAAACAACTGCTATCACAACAATAACAATAATATTTTTTAAAGTTTGACTGATTTGTATTTTTTTCATTCATTTCACCTACTTACAAACATTGTAGAAAAGATCAAGATATTTGTCAAATATTGTTGAAATGATATGAACATATAAAATACACATGATTTTCAAAACTTCATGATAATCTATAAATAAGGAGGTATGATCATGGCTAAATATTCTTGTGAACTTCATGGTTCTTTCAATCATTTCTGTCAGTTTTTAAAAAATGAATTAATAAATTCAAGTTTTTCAGCTTCAATAGAAGATGAACATTATTATGATATACACGATGTTCATGTTGGTATTTTAATATTAGAGAGATATAGTTATACAGGCGGAAACCGATTAAGCTTGTCTATTACTATAACAGAATATCAAAATCATATTCAGGTCACTGCTATAAGTTCCGGTGGAAGTCAAGCTATGTTTTTTAAAATCAACACTTTAGGTGAAGATGCTTTTTTAAATAAATTGAAAGAAGCTATTCAACAATATAAAAAGATTTCTAGATAATAATAGAAAACTTCTCACCGCCATATTTGAATCACTTCGTCAGAATGAGATTTTTTTATCAAAGGCACGTACAAATTGGAATTTGTGACTATTCATATTCTTTTTCAATATCTATAAAATGAATATAGAATCCACAAAGCTCTCCTTTTTCATCATATCCAAAATAGCAAGGGTAATATCCATCTCCCCACCCTGATGCAAAAATAAGGATATTTAAATCAGTGTCAGGAATTATAAAATTAGCCCAGTCTCCCATATCTCTTTGATATTTAGGAAACTTTTTAAAACTTTCTGCTAATAATTCTTCAAAAATATCATCATAAGGATTATCAGCACCTTCTTTCTCAAGTTTATTCCAATAATTTGAATATTCATATTGAGATTTTTTGTCTGCTATACAGCCCATTCCTGCATCTACACAGAAACCATAAAACTCATCTTCCTCAGCCTCTTCCATTTTCTTTTCATTTCCTGTTATAGCTAGTTCGTAAACCACTGGCTTATTTTTATTAAATTCAACTTTTACACAAGCATATCTATTTCCATAATCTTTACTTAGTACTACAGCTATTTTTACAGAAAATTTTCCGATAGGAGTTTTTTGAAGATATGTTTTTGCTTCTCCAAGTTCTACCAATGGATCACAAGCTATAATTTTCCCAGTAGGTAAATTAACTTCTCCAATATCTAAAATATCAACTTCCATTTTCCCTATTTTCTTTTCAGTGAAATAGCTTTCTAAATCTATCTTACATCTAAATTTTTCTTTGTTTTTCTCATATATTTCCTGCCATTCACTATTTCTTTTTTCTTTTACAGGTTCACTTTTCTTTTTAAACTTGTCGAATAACCCCATATTCAACGCTCCCTTCAACTTTATATTATTTATCACTATCTTCATTAAAAATTATATCATTAAAAATTTAGTAGTCATAATTTTTCAGACATTGAAGAAAAATATTTTTAGAAATTGATATATTATCCTATAAGTTGTCATATAATGCTCTTTCATTTGTTGTAATTTCATTGTAAATTTTTAGCTATTATATTCCAAAAAGTCCATTAAATACAGTAACTATGAGATATTCTACATTAAACATATCTTTTTGTATTCATAAAAGAATAGTATGTCCTACAACATACTATTCTTCTTCATTATCTTCAGTTTCTTCTTCAGATTTATCAACAACTTCTACACTTGAAACAATTGATCCTTCAGCAACTTTAATCAATCTAACACCTTGAGTATTTCTTCCAGCAAGTTTCACTTGTTCCATTGGAAGTCTAATCATAATACCTTCACTTGTCATAATTAATAAATCTTCATCACCATTAACAGCTCTTAAAGCTACCAATTGTCCTGTCTTTTCAGTCGTATTAATGGTTTTCACACCTTTACCACCACGATGTGATTCACGGTAATCTTCTATTGGAGACATCTTACCATAACCATTTTCACTAATAGCCATAATATATTGTCCTTCTCCGTTTGTTGTCATACCCACAACATGACTACCATCTACATTAATACCTCTGACACCTGATGCTGTTCTACCCATTGGTCTGACATCATTTTCATTAAATCTAATTAATTTTCCATTAGATGCTGCAACGAGAATTTCTTCATTTTCTTTTGTTAATTTTACAGCAACCAACTGATCTTCATCTTTTAAATTAATCGCAATCTTACCAGACTGTCTAATATTTTTAAATTCTTCAATAGAAGTTTTCTTAACTAAACCATTTAATGTCACAAAGAATAGATATAGATTCTTATCTTCATCAATATCATCTTTATCAATAGAAATCATAGATTTAACACTTTCATCTTTATCTAGATTTAATAAATTAACAACAGGTAATCCTTTAGCAGTTCTACCAAATTCAGGAATATTATATCCTTTTAAACGATAGACTTTACCAAAGTTTGTAAAGAATAATAAATCATCATGAGTACTCATATGAATAAGAGCATCCACAATATCATCCTCATTGGTTCCCATACCTTTGATACCTCTACCACCTCTATTTTGTGTTTTATAAGTATCAACAGGCATACGTTTGACATATCCATTAGAAGTTAAAGAAATAATAACATCTTCGACTGGAATTAAATCTTCATCTTCTAAATCAAATGTTCCTTGGATAATTTCAGTTCTTCTCTTATCAGCAAATTTAGCTTTAATTTCTAATAATTCTTTTTCAATAATTTCTAATATTCTTTCTCTTTTTGCAAGAATATCTTTTAAATCAGCAATCAATTCTAATAATTGATTTAATTCATTTTCAATCTTTTCTCTTTCCAAACCAGCTAATCTTTGAAGCTGCATTTCTCTGATTGCTTTTGCTTGTCGATCAGACATATTAAATTCATCCATCAATCTCTGTTGAATAATTTCTGTTGTTCGTGATGAACGAATGAGTTCAATAATAGCATCAATCTGATCTAATGCTCTTTTTAAACCATCTAAAATATGAGCACGATCTTCAGCTTTCTTTAAATCATAAGCTGTTCTTCTTCTAATCACTTCTTCTTGATGATCAAGATAGTAAGTAATCATTTGTTTTAGATTTAAAGTTTGAGGTTGGTTATTCACTAAGGCAATAGAATTGACACCAAATGTTGTCTGTAAAGCTGTTAATTTAAATAACTGATTTAAAATGACTTCTGGTTGAACATCTTTACGAAGTTCAATCATAATACGAATACCTTCACGGTTAGATTCATCACGTATTTCTGTAATACCTTCAATACGTTTTTCTTTAACATGTTCAGCCATTTTTTCAATTAAACGAGCTTTATTGACCATATATGGTATTTCAGTAACAACAATAGCTTTTTTACCACCATGAATATCAATAATATCCGTTTTCGCTCTCATGACAATTAAGCCATTACCAGTTTCATAAGCTTTTTTAATCGCTGATTTACCTAAGATATAAGCTCCTGTTGGAAAATCAGGTCCCTGAATATAATTTTCCATTAATTCTAGAATCGTAATATCAGGATTATGAGAAACAGCCAATATGGCATCAATGACTTCACCTAAATTATGAGGTGGAATATTTGTAGCCATACCAACCGCAATTCCTGTTGTCCCATTGACTAATAAGTTAGGGAAACGTGATGGCATAACTTCTGGTTCTGATTCTTCACCATCATAGTTAGGAATAAAATTGACTGTATCTTTATTAATATCTCTCACCATTTCCATAGAAATCTTAGACATTCTGGCTTCAGTATAACGTTGTGCCGCAGCGCCATCACCATCAATAGAACCAAAGTTTCCATGACCGTCTACTAACATATAACGATAACTGAAATCCTGTGCCATACGAACTAAAGCTTCATAGATTGAAGAGTCACCATGAGGATGGTATTTCCCCATAACTTCCCCAACAATACGCGCTGATTTCTTATATGGTTTATCACTATAACATCCAAGTTCATTCATTCCATGCACAATTCTTCTTTGAACAGGCTTTAATCCATCTCTCACATCTGGTAAAGCTCTTTGAACAATAACTGACATGGCATAATTGATAAAGGATTGTTTCATTTCTTTTGTTAATGATCTTTTCTTAATTCCACGTTCTTCCATTTTTTCTCTCCTTTACTATAAGTCTAATTCTGCCATTTGTGCATTTTCTTGAATAAATTCACGTCTTGGTTCAACTTTTTCACCCATCAACATATCAAACATAGCATCAGCCTGCATCGCATCATCTAAATCAATTTGCCATAAAACACGATGTTCTGGGTTCATTGTTGTATCCCATAACTGTTCAGCATTCATTTCTCCTAAACCTTTATAACGCTGAATAGAAATTTTGGCATTTTCACCAAGTTCTTCTTTTTTCTTTTCCAATTCATAATCAGAATATAAATAATATTCTTCTTTTCCATGTTTCAATAAATATAATGGTGGCTGTGCAGCATACACATATCCTTCTTCAATTAATGGCTTTAAGAAACGATATAAGAATGTCAACATCAAAATACGAATATGTCCACCATCAACATCGGCATCGGTCATAATGACAATTTTATGATATCTTAATTTACTAATATCAAATTCTTCACCAATACCTGTTCCAAAAGCTGTAATCATTGAACGAATTTCAGCATTCCCTAAAATTCTATCTAATCTTGATTTTTCAACATTTAAAATCTTACCACGTAATGGCAAAATGGCCTGAGTTCTACGATCTCTACCCATTTTGGCACTACCACCGGCAGAATCCCCTTCGACAATGAATACTTCACATTCACTAGGATCCTTAGATGAGCAGTCAGCTAATTTACCTGGCAAGGCAATACTATCTAAAGCTGTTTTTCTTCTTGTCATTTCTCTGGCACGTTTAGCTGCCATTCTGGCACGACTTGCGACAATAGCTTTATTAATAATAATTTGTGCAGTATTTGGATTTTCTAATAAAAATTTATCTAACGCTGTTGAAATGATATTACTTGCGATTTTTCTCACTTCAGCATTTCCTAATTTTGTTTTTGTCTGTCCTTCATATTGAGGATCAGGATGTTTCACTGAAATAATCGCTGTTAAACCTTCACGGCAATCATCCCCACTTAAAGATTCTTCATCTTTTTTCAGGAAATTATTATTTTTGGCATAATTATTAATGACTCTTGTTAAAGCAAGACGGAAACCTTCTTCATGAGTTCCTCCTTCATGTGTATTAATATTATTACAGAAAGAGTAGATATTTGGCTGATATCCATCATTATATTGCATACCAACTTCAACTTTAATATCATCTATTTCATCTTCTACATAAATAATTTCTTCATGAATAGGTGTCTTATTACGATTCAAATAAGCAACATATTCTTTAATACCACCTTCATAGTGATATTCATTTTTCTTATGTGGTGTCTGTCTATGATCTTCTAAAATTAATTTCAATCCTTTATTTAAGAAAGCCAATTCACGGATTCTCTGATTTAATGTTTCATAATCATATACAGTTGTTTCTTCAAAAATCAAAGGATCAGCTTTAAAAGTAACTGTTGTTCCAGTATCATCACAATCACCAATAATCTTTAAATCTTCAACAGGTTGTCCACCTTTTTCAAATCTTTGATAATAAATATGACCATCTCTATGTACATAAACTTCTAACCATTCACTCAATGCATTAACAACGCTGGCACCAACACCGTGTAGACCACCAGAAACTTTGTAGCCTCCACCACCAAATTTACCACCAGCATGTAAAACAGTTAAAATTGTTTCAACTGTACTCTTACCAGTTTTCGCATGAACACCTGTTGGCATACCACGTCCATTATCAATAACCTTGACAACATCGCCTTCTTCTAAAATCACTTTAATTTCACTACAAAATCCAGCTAAAGCTTCATCAATAGAGTTATCAACAATTTCCCATACCAAATGATGTAAACCTCTAGAAGACGTTGAACCAATATACATACCTGGTCTTTTTCTAACAGCTTCTAATCCTTCTAAGACTTGAATATCAGATTCATTATAACTGTGTTGAACTTTATTTTCTTCCATAGCTTTCTCCTTTCACATTTCCATTTTCAATGACGATTTTCTTTGCTTTATCTATAACCTGATGATGAATACCATCAATATTTGTTGAAGTTAAAAAAGTCTGAACCTTTCCTTCAATTAAATTCAATAACTTCGTCTTTCTTGTATCATCTAATTCACTTAAAACATCATCTAACAACAAAACAGGATATTCTCCGATTTCTTTTTTAATCAATTCTAATAAAGCGATTTTGATTGCTAAAACAATAGATCTTTGTTGCCCTTGTGAAGCATAAGTTATAGCATCCTGTTGATTTAAACACATCACCAGATCATCTTTATGAATACCATGTGTTGTCTGTTTAAAAGCAATATCTTTTTGATAATTCTTTCGATAATCTTCTAAAATACCTTCATAACTCATATCTTTATAATGTGTTTTATATTGAATTGATAATACTTCCTGATGTAAAGCAATATAATCATACATTTTCGTAGATATCTCATTTAATAATTCAACAAATTCAATTCTTTTCTTTAATAATTGAACTTGTAATCGTGCCATCTGTTCAGATAAAACCTCTAAGTAATCATCAGCTTTTAAATGTTTTTCATTTAATAATTTCAAATATTTATTTCTTTCTTTTAATAATCTTTGATATTTATTAAAATCATACATATATATAGGTGATATTTTAGATAACTCCATATCAATCAATTTTCTTCTTAATTTTGGACTCCCTTTTATTAACATTAAATCCTCAGGAATAAATAAAACAACATTTAAATAACCAACATAATCACTTGTTTTTTTAATTTCATTATGATTAATCAAAGCTTTCTTTCCTAACTTTGATAAAACAATCTCTAAATTTAATGTCTTTTGATTATTAATAACCTGTCCTTGAATTTTCGCAAAGTCCTGATCAAAATAAATCATTTCATCTATGACTTTTGTCTTAAAACTTTTAGACATTGATAAAATATATATAGCTTCTAATAAGTTTGTTTTTCCTTGAGCATTTTGACCAATTAAAATATTAATAAAAGGATCAAATTTTACTGAACAATCAATATAATTTCTAAAATTCTTTAATTGAATACTATGAATCTTCATTAATGATTAGATATTCTTGTCCATCAAAAGAAACAATATCCTGATGATAGAGCTTTTTCCCACGTCTTGTTTCTACTTCACCATTGACAAGAACCAGTCCATCACTAATGACTAATTTAGCTTCAGCTCCACTACTTACAGCATCAGCTAATTTAAGTAATTGTCCTAAAGTAATATACTCACTATGAATTGTAACTTCTTTCATATATTTATCACCCATACTTTCATAACCTGAACTATTATATCACAAAAACATCAAAAATGATAGTTTTTATGGCTTATATTCAATATTTATAAAAAAAGTGATAAATCTCATTTTTATATAAAAACCTCTTATAAGCTAAATATAAGCTAAAAAATGATATATAGTCTTTTTGACTACATATCATCTTTTAATGTTTCTATAATATTCTGTTTTCTAAAACGATTTAATCCTAATTTAAATGTTAAAATCATCACTATCATCATCACAATAAATGATATCAAATAAGCTATCCATGATGGTCTAAAAGGTATAGTGTTAAAAGATAAATTATATAATAGAAATTCTATTATTATACAGAATGGTAAACTATATACAAATGATTTTATGCCATAAATAGAAGATTCTTTCCATAACATTTTTTTCATATCATTGACACTCATGCCTATACTCATGAACATCGCAAATTCTTTTTTTCTTTTTTCTATGCTGGCACTCATCATGTTTAAGATATTCATTAGTGTAAATATCAACATAATTGTGACAAAACCATAAACAAATATCTCTACAATTGTCATAAACTCAATTCTTTCCTGATCCAGATGAACCTACAATAGCTATAAATTCACCTTTTTCAACAGTAAATGAAACATGATCTAAGGCTACAACCTTATTTTCATCATTTCCATATATTTTTGTTAAATTTTTAACTTCTAGTATTGCCATATATTCTCCCTCCTCAATTGTATTGTATCAAATAAAAATGACAAACCCGTGACAATAAAGTGACAGATTTGTCATAATCAAATATCTATACATTTTCTTTATATAAATGAATTGTAAATTTTGTGCCAGGATATGTATTTTCTACTTGAATTGTTCCATTTTGTTTTTCAATAATCATAGAACTCAAAGCTAAACCTATACCTACACTATCCTGCTTTGCATTTTTTCCTTTATAAAATCTTTCAAATAGATGAATTAAATCTTCCTGATCAATACCACAACCATTATCTTGAATAATGATTTCATCATATAAAGGATTTTGATTCATTGATATTTGAATCATACCATTTTGTTCAACATGTTCTATACAATTTTTTAAGATATTAGATACAGCTTCTAAAGTCCATAAAATATCACATTTGAATATCTCTGATTCTTGAATATTGATTTGTAATTGAATATCTTTCATATCTATTTGTATTTCAAATGGATTTAATAACTGCAAAACAAAATCTTTCTGTGTAATACTTTCCTGATGAAAAGTGACTGTCTGGGCATCTAATTGAGCCATTTTTAATAAACTCATCACGAGCCATTCAATTTTATCTAATAATTTCTTTTCTTCTTTTAATAATTGTCTTTTTTCATTGCCTTCTGCTTTCTTTAATCTTTCATGAATTAAATTTAAAGCTGTTAAAGGTGTTTTCATTTGATGAGATATATCTTCCAGATATTCTTTTAGAATCAGTTTTTCATTTTCTAATAAATGATTTTGTTCATAAATCTTATTGACTAATTTACATATATCACTCTCTAAGATAGAAAGATTTCCCTCTTTATATTTTTGAATATAAAAATCATTATGATGAAATAAAACATCATTGATTTGTTTAGAAATAGAAATAATTTTTTTATTTTTTTTATAGATATAAAAACATAAACTAACTATAATACAGCATAATAAGAATATAATGATATACATGATCTAATCTCCCAGTTGATAACCCAATCCCCTTTTGGTTTGTATGATTTGGGGATGTTGAGGTTGATCTTCTATCTTATTTCTTAATCTTTTAATATAAACAGTCAAAGTATTATCATTCATATCTTCACCTGTCATCTGATAAAGTTCTTCTAATAAAAATTCTCTTGTTAGTAAATGATGAGCATGTTGTACAAATATTAACAATAATTTATATTCTAAAGCTGATAAAAAGATTTCCTGATGATTTTTAAAGACTTTAGCCTGAGAAATATAAACTTGAAGATTTTGATATTGGAATATCTGATCTTGTTTTTTATATCTTCTTAAAATATTTTGAATACGTGATAATAGTATTCGAGGTTGAAATGGTTTTGATATATAATCATCTGCTCCTAAATCAAGTCCTGTAATAATACTAAATTCATCACTTTGGGCCGTTAAGAAAATAATAGGAATATCATAATAAGCTTTAATTTCATTATATAAAGAAAAGCCATTACCTTCTTTTAATGAAATATCTAATAAGATTAAATCTATAGATTGTTGTTGGAGTATTTGCATAGCCTTTTTTTGACCATCAACAGCTATTAAATGATAACCATTTTCTCTTAAATAAGAATTTAAATGCTTAACGATTTGTAAATCATCTTCAACCAGTAAAATTTTTTCCATAATACCACCATTCAAATTATAACAAAAAAAGCTAATCGTGAATAGATTAGCTTAATAAGTTCTCACAGGTAAAACCAATTGAATAATATCTTCTCTTTCAAAGTCTTTAATAATAAATGGTTTCATTTCACCAGTAAATAAGACTCTCACTTTTTGTCCATTAATACTCTTAATAGCATCAGTTAAATATCTGGCACTAAATGAAATTTTTAAAGGTTCACCTTTATAGAAAGCTCTAGATAAGTTTTCTTCTACTGACCCAATTTCTTGAGAGAATGAAGATAAGATCACTGTATCCTGATTCATTGTGAGTTTAACGATATTTGTTTGTTCATTTGTCAGTAATGATGCTCTATCAATAGAATTTAATAAACTTGTGCTATCAATACTCATAGAGTAATCAAAACTATCAGGAATTAAGCGACTTGTATCAGGGAAAGTTCCATCAATTAATCTTGTTTGAATTAAAACATGATCAAAAACAAATAAAACTTTACGATCAGATACATATAAATCAATCAGTTCATCTTTTTCAATAATACGGCTGATTTCAATTAAACTCTTTTTAGGAATAATAATATTAAATGAAATATCAGAATCAATATTTAAAATACGTTTTGCTAAACGATAACTATCTGTCGCAATACATTCTAAAACATGATCTTTAGCTTTGAAGTTAACTCCTGTTAAAACAGGTCTTGTTTCTTTTTCACTTGTCGCAAATGAAGTTTGTTCAATTGCTTCTTTTAAATCAATAGATTTCATCTGTAAATTAACACCTGTTTTATTTAAATCAATACGAGGATAATCAATATAAGATGTTCCATTTAAATCAAAACGAGAGTTAGCTCCTTCAATTCTTGTAAGTGTTCCATCTACAATAAAAATATGTACATCTTCAGAATCAATCTTTTTAATAATTTCTAATATATATTTAGATGATAAAACAACACTACCAGATTCAATAATATCAATATGATCTTGAATACTTGTTTGAATTGTAATATCACTATCACTACCAGTTAAAATAAGTTCATCTTCTTTTAAATCAAATTTAATACCAGTTAAAACAGGTAAGGGACTTTTTATAGAAACTGCTCTTGAAACTTTAGTTAGAGCATTCAATAATTCCAATCTTTTAATCTTAAAATTCATAAATGATCTCCTTTATATTTTATATTATTTAAATAATAACATAATAATAATATTGTGCACAATATGCATAAGTGAAAAAAAGTGACGTTTTATTCATTGTTTTTTTATTTTTATGATGTGTATAAGTTGTGGATAAGTGTGCATAACTTTTACACAAGTTTCTTTTTAATATCTTGAATAGCTTGACGATAATTCATATCTTTTTCTAATTTCTGTTGAACTTTATGACAAGCTTTCATGACAGTTGAATGATCTCTTCCACCAAATTCATGACCAATTTGAATGAATGAAATATCTTCAATGAGTTCTCTGACTAAATACATGGCAATATGTCTTGCGACAATAATACTAGATGTTCTTGATTTAGAATTAATTTGAGCGACCGTTAAATTATAATAATCAGCAACACATTTCTTTATATTTGAAACAGTTAATTCTTTTTTCTGTGTTGGCTGACTATAAGAATCACTAAAGGCTTCTAAGGCAAAATTCAAGTCAATAATATCTAATTTTTTACCACATATGAGCTTATAAAATAATAATCTTTTTAAACTTCCTTCTAGTTCTCTGACATCAGTATTAAAATGAGTGGCAATAAAGTCTAAAACTTCTTCCGTTATTGGATAATCAACATTTTCAATTTCTATTTTCTTTCTTAAAATGGCTTTAGCCGTTTCAAATTCAGGTGTATCAATACTTACTGTTAAACCAGATGAAAATCGACTGACTAATCGACTTTCCATTCCCTTTAGATCACGTGGTGGTTTATCTGAAGTAATGACAATCTGTTTTTTATTACTAATTAAAGTATTAAAAATGTTGAAAAAGATCTCACTTGATGATTCTTTTGTAGCCATGAATTGAATATCATCTATTAATAATATATCCATTTGACGATATTTATAGTTAAATTCATCCATTGCATGATTAGCTAATGATTGAATATATTCATTCACAAAGTTCTCACTTGTTGTAAATAAAACATTTATAGATGGATCACGTTTTTTAGCATAATTTCCAATAGCATTTAATAAATGTGTTTTTCCTAATCCTGAATTACTATGAATAAATAATGGACTATAAGAAATACCAGGTTTCATAGCAACTGCTAAAGATGCATTTTGAGCAATTCTATTACTGTTTCCAATAACGAAATTATCAAAAGTCAAATCAGGATTTAAGTGATCATCAAAATGTAATAAATGTTCTTGTTTTGCATGACTTTGTTTAAAATCTTCTTCAGTCATTAAATGTAGCTGATAGTGTCCATTTGTGACAGTATTGTAGATTTCCTGTAAATGCGTTAAATAAGGTTCTACAACATCTAAGCTCCATTTTGTATCAATGGTGATCGTCACGACACTTCCTACAATGTCTTTGATTTCTAAGGTAGTGAAAAAAGAATCAAAAGTAATTTTATCTAATCCATAATCATCAAGTTTTCCTTGGAATAAACTTAAAGTTTTTTGCCAGTTCATATCTAAATTGTTCATTTTCACCATCTCCAAGACACATTATAAAGGAAAAAGTGAATAAATAGAAGATGAAAAAAAATACGCACAAGTTATTCACATAGTTATGCACATCAAATTATATTGAATTGACGGGCTTTTTTTAGTTTTACACAAATTTCATGATATCGAAATTGTGCATAAAAAGTTATGCTATGTGCATAATTGTGCACAAAATGATTTTATTTTTTTAATTCACATAAAAAGCAACAAATAATGCACAAGAAAAATGTCGATATAAGTGAATAAATGTAGAGTTATACACAATTGTGAATAACTTTTAAGCGTTTGTGCATAAGTTGTGAATAGACGTAAATACTCCTGATAAATGATATGCACAAATGAAAGTAAATAGAACTTTATCAGGAAAGAAAATGCTTGAATAATCAAATAATTTTCTATATTTTCATTGACTTATAAAAGCAAAACCCATATAATAATGGGGCATATGTTATTGTGTATAAAAAATTTATTATTTTGGAGGTGTAATCAATGAAAAGAACATATCAACCAAATAAGAGAAAAAGATCAAAAACTCATGGTTTTAGAGCTAGAATGGCAACAGTAGGCGGAAGAAAAGTACTTGCTCGTCGCCGTAAGAGAGGAAGAAAAGTTTTATCTGCCTAAAAAAATTCCACTTTAATGTGGTTTTTTTTCTAAAAAAATATGAAAAAAGAGTATCGAATTAAGAAGAATGAAGATTTCCAATCCATCATTAAAAAGAAAAAATCAATAGCAAACAGACAGTTTGTCATTTATTTTGATCAAAACAAAGATCATTTAAGAGTGGGAATCTCAGTAAGTAAAAAATTAGGTCATGCTGTTGTTCGAAATAGAATAAAAAGACAAGTCAGAATGATGGTTCAGCAGGTTTTTGATAACAATCAAAAGATGGATTTTATTATTATAGTGAGATATCAGTTTTTAAATCAGAATTATCATGATAATTTAGAAAGCCTTGTATCTCTATATAATAAAATAAATAGAAGGATGGAAAAGTAACAATGTATTTAGATCAACGTACAAAGAAATTTTTAAAAGCATTTGCTTTAGTAGCTGTGGTCTTCGTATTAGTTGGATGTACAAGTAATCTTGATCAAAATGGACAACTGATTGCATCACGTGCTATTAATGAATCAACTCCTTGGAGTTTAAAGGATTTAGGTTTTTTTGATTTTATTTTAACTTATCCAATTGCGAGAGGTATTTTATTTATCAGCAATATGTTAGGTAATGTTGCTTGGGGTGTTGTGGGAATGACAATTTTCATCAATATTCTGATTTTACCTATCATGATTAAATCAACAGAGTCAACTCAAAAGATGCAATTAATTCAACCAGAAATGGAAAGAATTCAAAGAAAATATGCTGGAAGAAGAGATCAGGCCTCTCAAATGCGTCAAAGTGCTGAAATTCAAGCTTTATATAAAAAGCATAATATCAGCATGTTAAGCAGTTTTTCAACGTTCTTGACATTACCAATCATGCTTGCAGTTTGGCAGGCAGTGCAAAGAGTTGAAATATTATATACTTCAACATTATTTGGATTAAAATTAGGAATTACGCCAATATCAGCCATTACAGAAGGAGAATGGGCTTATATCGTTATTGTAGCATTGGTTGGTTTAACACAATATTTTGCGATTGAAATCAATAATATTATGTTAAAGAGAAATCCAAGATATAAGGTTTCAAAACAACAACAATCAATGAAAACAATGAATATTGTCATGACTGTTATGATTGTATGGTTTGCAGTATCAATGCCAACAGCAATGTCATTATACTGGATTACAACAAGTTTAATTACAATTGCAAGAACAGTTTATATTCAACTTTATCACATTGAAAAGAAAAAAGATAAATAAGGACTGGGCAAAACTATGAAGACATATGAAGGAAAAACATTAGATGATGTGATTCAACATGCTTGCCAAGATTTAGGAATTACTCCTGATGAATTGACATATGAAATTATTGAAGAAAAAAAGGGATTATTTTCTAAAAAAGTTGTGATTGAATGTTATTGTCAGAGTATGGTTCAGGAATATTTAGAAAACTTTGTAAGAAAGACACTTACAAATATGGAATTTCAAGTAGAAACTGTTTCATATACTCAAGATGGACGTATTTATTGTAATATTAATACAGATAATAATTCTATTTTAATTGGTAAAAATGGGGTTATTCTAAGAGCATTTAATTTTATCGCAAGACAAGCTGTACAAAATGAATTTAAGAAAAGATTTGAAATTAGCTTAGATATTAATGGATATAAAGAAAATAGATATAGAAAAGTTTCAGCTATGGCAAAAAGACTTGGTAAACAAGTCTTACGTACAAAGATAGATGTGAAACTTGATCCTTTACCTGCTGATGAAAGAAAAGTGATTCATCAAACAATTTCTGAAATGGGTCCACATTTAAAAACTGAAAGTCAGGGAGAAGGAAAAGGAAGATTTACGACAATTTCATATGTTGATTAAACTCTATCATGGATAGAGTTTTTTTAATTATACATAAGATTTTCATTTGTTTATGATAGAATGAACTTGAGGTGGGTAATCATGAAAAGAAAAATCATAGCCATACTTGTATTATTTATTGTTGTGGTAGGAGGGTCAAGTTTAAAAATGAAACAACTTTCTTATCAATATGCAACATTAACGATTTATGGAAAACAAGAAAAGCCGATTCAATATTCCATTCACAATCAAGATAAGATTGATTTATTAGTTAAGACATTAAATCAGTCTATTCATGTTCAAAATGCTCAAAAGGATTATGAAAAAACAAAAGGACCCACATATCAAATTGAATTAGATGATCAACAAGTATATATAATCAATGGAAATGATATAATCAAAGATCAAAAAGCTTATTTATTAGAAAATAAAAAAGATATTTTCAATATATTTGATGAGTAAGAAAGCAGAAATGTTTTCTTTTTTTTTAGATATGTTATAATGGGAAAAGTTGTAGAATGGAGGGTATATTATGAAGATTATGAGAAAGTTTATACAATATTATAAACCATATAAAACAGTTTTCTTTTTAGATATGATCTGTGCCATGATTATCAGTCTTATTGATTTGGCTTTTCCTCAAATCTTAAATTATTTAAATGATACATTATATATCGCTGATCATCAGACAATTATTCAAAGTTTATTTTGGTTAGCCATCTTTTTACTGATTATGTATGCTATTCGTGCATTATGTAAATATTATGTATCAGCACAGGGACATATTATGGGTGCTCAAATGGAAAGAGATATGAGAAAAGATTTGTTTGATAAGTTTGAACAATTATCTTTTTCTTATTATGACCGTAATAATACAGGGGAAATGATGAGTAAGTTAGTAAGTGATTTATTTGATATTTGTGAGTTTGCTCATCATGGACCAGAAAATGTATTTATATCATTACTTAAAATTATAGGTTCATTTATTTTATTAATGTATATTCATGTTCCTTTAACTATCTTATTGATGATTGTAACATTATGTATGTTGTTGTTTTCATTAAAACAAAATAAATCTATGCAACAGACATTTATGGATAATCGTCAAAAGATTGCAGGTGTTAATGCATCTTTACAGGATACTTTAGCTGGAATTAGAGTTGTGAAATCTTTTGCAAATGAAGATATTGAAAGACATAAATTTGCAAGAAGTAATGAAAGATTTTTACAAAGTAAGAAAAATAATTATCATTGTATGGGAAAATTCCAAGGTGGTAATAATTTCTTTCAGGGACTTTTATATGTTACGATTTTAGTTGCTGGGGGATTCTTTATTGCTGAAGGATCATTAGAACCTGTCGCTCTTGCAACTTATGCTTTATATATTAATATCTTTATTACTCCAATTGAAGTCTTAGTAGAATTTACAGAAATGCTTCAAAAAGGTTATTCAGGATTCAAAAGATTCAATGAAGTGATGGAAACTCAAGTTGAAATTCAAGATGCTCCAGACAGTCATGATTTAGTTAATGTTCAGGGTGTCATTGATTATAAAGATGTGAGCTTTGGATATGATGATGAAAAAGTATTAGATCATCTCAATATTCATATTGATTCAGGAAAATCTATTGCATTAGTTGGTCCATCTGGTGGAGGAAAAACAACCATTTGTTCATTGTTACTTCGTTTTTATGATGTAACAGGTGGAAGTATTGAAATAGATGGTCAAGATATTAGAAAATTAACTCTCAAATCATTACGCCAATCTATTGGGATTGTACAACAGGATGTATATTTATTTACTGGTTCTATTAAAGAAAATATTTCTTATGGAAAACCAGGTGCCAGTGATGAAGAAATTATTGAAGCAGCTAAAAAAGCGAATATTCATGATTTTATTATGAGTTTACCTGATGGCTATGATACATATGTAGGTGAAAGAGGAACACGTTTAAGTGGTGGACAAAAACAACGTATTTCTATTGCCAGAATATTCTTAAAAGATCCAAAGATTTTAATTCTTGATGAAGCAACAAGTGCTTTGGATAATGAAAGTGAACGTCATATTCAAAAAAGCTTAGAAGCCTTAGCAAAGAATCGTACATGTATTACCATTGCTCATAGATTATCTACAATTAGAAATGCTGATGAAATTATTGTCATTGGTAATAATGGTATTGTTGAAAGAGGGACACACCAATTCTTATTGAATAAAAATAATGTTTATGCCAAATACTATCGTTTACAATTTGAAGGATTGGAAGAAAATGCTTAAAGAAGGACAAACTGTATATTTTATTGTTCAAGGGTTTGTTATGAATGGAAAGGTTTTTGATATTCAAATCAAAGATCAGGAATATACATTTAAAATTGAAGGATATGCAAATTGTAGTGGTCATCATGAGATTTCATCAAGACAGATTCATTATTCTATATTTTTAGATGAACAAGAAGCTAAGAAATATCAAGATTATCCTGCAATGTATCTTTCAAATCATTGTTAGTAGCACAAGAGTGCTACTTTTTTTCATAACTTCATAGATATTTCAAAAAGATATTGTTATACTATATGAAGTAGAAAGAAAGGAATTGATTCAAATGAATGATGATATTATTGTTGCTATAGCAACTTCAAGATTAGAAGCAGCTATATCTATTATTCGTTTAAGTGGAAAAGGATGTATTGCTTTTGTTCAACAGTTTTTTACTGGAAAAATCATGGATAAAGCAAGTCATACTATTACATATGGATTTATTAAAGATCAAGATGAAAAAGTTGATGAAGTTTTGGTTAATATATATCGTGGACATAGAACTTTTACGGGAGAAGAAATGGTAGAGATTAACTGTCATGGTGGTATCTTTATTACTCAAAAGGTTTTGAATCTTTGTTTAAAGATGGGTGCACGTATGGCAGAACATGGAGAGTTTTCAAAACGTGCTTTCTTAAATGGACGTATTGATTTATCACAAGCAGAAGCTATTAGTGATTTAATTAGTGCTAAAAATGATTATGCTTCTCAATTAGCATTAAGAGGAATTCAAGGAAATATCAGTCATTTTATTGAAGATTTAAAAGAAGATCTTATTCAGATTATTACACAGATAGAAGTCAATATTGATTATCCTGAATATGAAGATGTTGAAGAATTAACAGCTGAATCTTTACTTCCTAAAAGTATACAATTACAAGAAAAAATGAATCATATTATTGATTCATCTAAAAATGTTCATTTATTAAAAGATGGTATTTCAACAGTGATTATAGGAAAACCTAATGTTGGAAAATCAAGCTTGTTAAATGCTTTATTAGATGAAGATAAAGCCATTGTTACAGATATTGCTGGAACAACAAGAGATATTGTTGAAGGAACGATTCGATTAGATCATATTGTTTTAAATATGATTGATACAGCTGGTATCAGAGATACTGATGATGTTGTTGAAAATA
Organism: Clostridium sp. AUH-JLR23; assembly: GCF_964238065.1. NCBI lineage: Bacteria > Bacillati > Bacillota > Clostridia > Eubacteriales > Clostridiaceae > Clostridium > Clostridium sp. AUH-JLR23. The sequence continues at coordinate 2,277 of NZ_CAXSKY010000014.1, read as the reverse complement.
TTGGTGTTCATAAATCAAAAGAACTGGTTCATAAAGCAGATTTAGTATTATTGGTATTAGATGGTTCTCAACCATTAACTCAAGAAGATTATGAATTATTAGAGTTATCAAAGGATACACAAAGAATTATTGTCATTAATAAAAAGGATCAGGGAGAAATTAAAGATATTGATGGTATTGCAATTAGTGCTAAGAATCATGATATTGAACCATTAATTCAAAAGATTAAAGCTATGTTTGAATTAGGACAAATTACTTCATCACAAGATGATATTCTTGCAAATGCAAGACAAATTCAATTATTAGAAAAAGCAAATCAATCATTAAAAAATGCTATTCAAGCAATGCAAGAATATGTGCCAACTGATTTAATTGTTACAGATTTATATGAAAGTTGGGAAAGTTTAAAAGAGATTTTAGGAGAAAGAGCAAAAGAGGACTTATTGGATGAGTTATTTAAACGCTTTTGTATAGGTAAATAATGTGAAAAAGTATCAGTTTTTAGCAGAAAGATATTATAAATTTTTTAAATATTTAAGAAGAATAGGGTTAATAAGTGTTATTGTTTTCTTAGTTGTAACAGCATTTAATAGAGGAAATCAGACTTTATCGCTGATTAGTTACTTTGCAATACTTGTTACCTTAGCATGTCTTTTGGAATGTGTTATTCTCTATATTCTATATCTGATATTTAAAAATAAATGAAAAGGATGAGTTGATTCATCTTTTTTTATTGAAATAACTTGAATATTCAATCATATCATTTCAAAAAAAGAAAAGATCATATTTTCTAATGAAAGAGTGCTATAATATGCAAGCGAAGAAATGGGGAGGAAAATCATGAATAAAAGTTATGAAATTGATATGTGTCATGGTCCATTATTAAAACAAATTATTATATTTTCTGTGCCATTGATGCTATCAGGAATATTACAATTATTATTTAATGCAGCTGATATTATTGTTGTGGGGAGATTTACTGGCAGTGATGCATTAGCAGCTGTAGGATCAACAAGTTCATTAATCAATTTATTAGTGAATCTGTTCATAGGAATATCGGTTGGAGCCAATGTTTTATTTGGAAGATTTTGTGGGGCTCACGATGATAAAAATGCATCAGAAACAGTACATACGGCTATTTGTACTGCTATTTATGGTGGAATTATTATGATTTTTGTAGGTAATATATTTGCAAGACCACTTTTGGAATTAATGGGAACACCTCAAAATGTGATTGATTTATCAACAATATATATGCGTATCTATTTTATTGGTATGCCTGGTTTTATGGTTTATAATTTTGGGGCAGCCTTATTACGAACTGTTGGGGATACCAAAAGACCACTTTATTATTTAACTTTTGCAGGAATTATTAATGTTATTTTCAATTTAATCTTTGTTATTGTTTTTCATTTAGGTGTTGCAGGAGTCGCCATTTCAACAATGATGTCTGAATGTATATCAGCAGTATTAGTGTTAAGATGTTTAATTCATGCTGATGGTGTTTTAAAATTATCTAAAGATCAATTACGTTTTCATAAAGATAAATTAATAAAAATGTTGCAAATTGGATTACCTGCAGGATTACAAGGAATGGTATTTAATATTTCAAATGTTTTAATTCAATCATCAGTGAATTCATTTGGATCTATTATTGTTGCTGGAAATACTTCAGCAAGTAATATTGAAGGATTTGTCTATACGGCTATGAATTCTATTTATCAGACATCCTTAAGTTTTACAAGTCAAAATATGGGAGCAAAGAATTATTCAAGAGTGAATCAAATTCTTGTGAGATGTTTAGTTGTTGTTAGTATTATTGGATTTGTTTTAGGTTTTGGAGCATACTTGTTAGGAAATGTTTTATTAACTATTTATTCAACTGATCCACAAGTTATTTCTGCTGGGCTTATTCGTTTAAGTATTGTCAGTGCATCTTATTTTTTATGTGGTATTATGGATGTCATTGTAGGAAGTTTAAGAGGTATGGGATACTCAGTCATGCCTATGCTTATCTCTTTAACAGGAGCCTGTTTATTCCGTGTTATTTGGATATTTACAGTCTTCCAAATGAATCATTCTCTCTTTGTTCTTTATATTTCTTATCCAATTTCATGGATTTTGACATTAAGTGCTCAAATGATCTGTTACTTAAAAGTAAGAAAACATGCTTTTGTATAAATCAGCTTATAAAGCTGATTTCAGGCTGTTGACAAAGTAAAAAAGTCAACAGCTTTTAGTTTTCAAATGAAAGAATATATGGTATTATATCCATTG